>CACZIP010000236.1 GCA_902781245.1 uncultured Coriobacteriaceae bacterium
TTGCATCCATAAGCATTCGATAAAAGGCTTAAAAATGCAACGACTTAAAGATAGGAGCAGCCATGCAGACCAACATCAACATCGCAGATAACATCACGCGCATCCGCAAGGAGTCGCGGCTCACCCAGGCGGACCTCGCCGATTTCCTCGGCGTGACGAAAGCGTCGGTCTCGAAATGGGAAACCGGGCAAAGCTACCCCGACATCGAAACCTTGCCGAAGATCGCCACGTATTTCGGTGTGAGCATCGACGAGCTGCTCGGCTACGAGCCCCAAATGACGAAAGCAGGCATTCGCGATGCGTGCGAACGTCTGAGGAAAGCCTTCGCGGAGCAGCCGTTCGAGCAAGCGTACGACGCATGCAGAGAACTCGTGCGCGACTACTACTCGTGCTATCCGCTGCTCGTCCAAATTGTCGCTTTGTATCTGAACCATCTCTCGCTCGCTGAGCCGGCAAAGCAGCAAGCTCTCATAGAGGAATCAATCGACCTGTGCCACCACATCCGCAAGAACGCCAAGTCATCGGCCGTCATCAAACAAGCCGAGACCGTCGAAGCTTGCTTCCTGGTGGCGAGCGGAAAACCCCAACTCGCAATCGAACTGCTCGAAGGCACTGTGGAAGTCGACATGGGAGCAGACGTGCTGCTCGCCCAGGCGTACGCCGCCAGCGGGCAACCCGACATGGCTGACGAGACGTTGCAGGGCGCACTGTTCCAATCGCTCGTGCTCGACTTGAACAGGCTATCGAGCATGGCCATGCTGTACGTCGGGAACCCTGAGAAACTGGCCGTCATACATCAACGCGCCCTCGCGATCATGGATGCATTCGAGTTCGAGAAGGTGTTCGTGAACGCCGCTGCCATCCACGCATCGTTTGCGATGGCGTTCATGGCAGGCGGTGATGTCGAGCGCGCACTCGATTGCCTCGACGACTATGTGCGCGCGTGTCGCCTGCTCGAGTTCCCCGTCAAACTGCACGGCGACGAGTTCTTCGACAAGGCCGACGCATGGATCGAGGAGGTCAACACGTTAGGGACGAGCACGCCGACCGACCAGGCGCTCATCAAGCGGAGCATGGTTGACAGCGTGGCGGCAAATCCTGCGTTTGCGCCCCTTGCCGACAATCCACGTTTCAAGCTCGTCGTTAAGAACCTGGAGGAAATCGCGCGATGATTTCAAACAATCGGTGGCACACGGTTCCCCGGGAGCGCTGTGCCATTTCCAAAAAAATGGCACAGCGCTCCCGGGGAACCGTGTGCCACCTTTCAAACTTGTGACCAAAGGAACTGAACCATGAAGCGACTCGCCATCTACCTCATCGTCACGTTCGGCCTCACATGGGGATTGCTGATTCCCGCAGGGTTTGCGCTGGGAACGTTCGAGAACGGCGAAACCTCGTCCACGATTATGATCGCGCTGATTGCCATAAGCATGTTCTTCCCAACGCTCGGCGCGTTGGCGGCACATTTCGCAAGCAAGCCAGAAGAGCGTATCGATCTGGCCTACAAGCCCCGAATCAAAGAGAACGTGCGTTTCTACTTGCTCGCATGGTTTGCGCCGGCAGTCTTGACGCTTTTGGGAATCGCCCTGTTTTTCGCAATCAACCCTCAGCTGTTCGACCCGACAATGATGACGTACCTCGAATCGACTGCTGCAGCGGCCGGCGTACCGCTCGAAGAGATCACGGCGGGAATGCCCGATGTCCGCATTGTGCTTCTAGCAGTTGTCTTCGCCTCGCTCACGTATGCACCGTTCATCAACATGATTCCCGCGTTCGGCGAGGAGCTCGGCTGGCGCGGCATGCTGTTCCCCGCGTTGTGCGAGCGCATGTCGCAACGCGCCGCCGTGCTGGTATCCGGCATCATCTGGGGGCTGTGGCATGCGCCGGCCATCGCCATGGGACACAACTACGGCATGGGCTATGTTGGGTTCCCCATCGTGGGCATCCTCACGATGATCATCGCTTGCACCGCGCTTGGTTCGATGATGTGCTACCTGCGCGTGAAGACCGACAGCGTCTGGCCGTGTGCGCTTGCCCACGGCGCCGTCAACGCCATCGCGAATATTGGTGTCGTGTTCTGCACGGCGGGCGCCTCGATTCTCGGGCCGAGCCCGCTCGGGTTGGTCGCTGGCATCCCCGTGATCGTTCTCGGCATCGTCCTCTGGCTGCGCATGTCGCCGGCCAGCGTTGCCTAAGCTGATCAAGTTCGGTCTACGCAAAACAAAGAAGCCGAGCCTCGGCTCATGCGGTTACCGAAGCTCGGCTTGCGATGTTGCTGAAAGGTCTTTCCCTATCGCACGAAACTCGTCATTTGGCCGGGCTCGCGCTCGGGCAGTCCGTACTGTTCGCGTGCAAGCGCGATGCCCTTCATGAGGAACACCATATTGCGCGCAAGCGTGCGCATCTGCTGCAAGCCTTCTGCGTCTTGCGTCGCCTCGCCCGGAAGCCGGCCGTGAATGCCGTTCCAGTACTGCCCCGTCGCAATGGGCATGCCCGAAATGCCAAAGTACTTGTTCAGCTCGTCCCATGTCGCCGTCAGGCCACCGCGACGTGCGCATGACACTGCAGCACCGACTTTCATCGTCTTGTCGAACGGCGTGCTGAAGAACAGGCGGTCAAGCAGGCTCACCAGCGTTCCGTTGGCCGATGCATAGTACACGGGGCTTGCCACGACCAAGGCGTCAGCCTGCTCGAACTTGGGAGCGATCTCGTTGACGATATCGTCGTAAACGCATTTCCCCAGCTTCGCGCACCCGCCGCACGCCACGCATCCACGCACGACTTCCTTGCCAACGGACACGCACTCGACTTCGATGCCCTCTTGTTCGAACACGCCGATCATCTCGTCGAGCGCAATTTGCGTGTTGCTCTCTTTGCGCGGGCTGCCGTTTATGATCAGAACCTTCATGGTTGCTCCTCTCGTCTGCAACGATTCGTTTTCTCGTCTTTTTTGGCTCGTTTCCAGTTTATCCGTTCGTCACGCTTCAGAGCCAGATGATTTGCATCCGGCAAAGCGTGCGCTTGACGCGCTCGTGTAAACTGAAAACGTTGATGTGCGACAAGGAGGAGCGTTCCATGAAAATCACCGTGTTGAGCGAGAACACCACGCGAGGCCCGAAAGTCACGCCGGAGTTCGGCTTGAGCCTTCACATCGCGTGCGGTTCCCAGTCGATACTGTTCGACTCCGGCAGCAGCGACAACTTCTCGCGAAACGCCCGCGTGCTCGGCATCGACCTCGCGCAGGTCGATATGGCCGTCCTCTCTCATGGGCACTTCGACCACTCGAATGGGTTCGGTGCGTTCATGGCACTCAACGACCATGCTCCCATATACGCCCACGAGGGCTTCGACGGCGAGTATTTCAAGAAGCCCGACGAGTACATCGGCATCGCTCCTGAGCTCAAAGGCAACGATCGATTCGAAGCTGTCGACGGAATACGCGAGCTCAGTGAAGGCTTGAAGCTTTTGAGCTACGACAGCGCGACGGCGCTTCATCCAATCGTGTCGGAAGACATGCTTGTGAAAGACGGCGATGAGATGAAACCCGACGTTTTCGCGCATGAGCATTACCTGCTCGTGTGCGAGGGCGATGTTCGTTTGCTCGTCACCGGCTGTTCGCACAAGGGCATCGCGAACATCATGAACTGGGTAAAGGCCGAGCAGGTCACCCACGTCATCGGCGGGTTCCACCTCATGGGTGTCCA
>CACZIP010000237.1 GCA_902781245.1 uncultured Coriobacteriaceae bacterium
TGAAGCGCCTGTGCGCATAGTCGAATTCGGCCGGATACCAATTGCTGAAACAGCCGAATTCCTCGTCGGGGTGCCAGAAGCCGATGATGGAAACGAAGTTGTCGTCGTGTTGAGTTGGGTACTGCATGAGATGCCTATCCTTACGTATTCATCCAAATCCCTGTCTAAGTATTTAAATAACAGTGTAGTGCGATAATGAGTGCAGCTTATCGATTTTTGTTTTCAATTGAGTGCGAAGTCTGAACGCAGAAAGGCCATCCTTTGCCGTTGTTTTGATGGCTCGAGGTTGACAGTATGAGCGACAACAGAAGCGATATGGAGCGTCTTGCCGATTTCCAGCTTGCAGTCGCAGAGCTTGAGCGCTGGCTTGATGAGCGCGCCGAACAGGACAGACGCGAAGATTTCAACATCTTTGAAGTGGCGGGCATTGTAAATGCTGAAATCAGGCACAGCAATATGATTGCCTGGTTGATAAATCCGCATGGTGGGCATGGTGTGGGTGCCAAGGTACTTGCGAAGCTCATAGAGCATGCTGGTGGCATTGCTCCTGAAGACATGGAAGACTTTGCGATAAAGCGGGAAGCAGATCATATTGACATCCTTGCCTTGTCTTCGAAGAATCGCATGGCTCTTGCCATCGAGAACAAGGTCTGGTCAGGCGAGCATGACAATCAATTAAGTCGCTACAAACGCATCACCGAATCGAAGTATCGGAACTGGGAACATTTTTATTTGTATCTGACGCCGGACAACGAACCGCCGGAAAGCGATGAGGATGCGGAAGCTTGGAAAACGCTTGGATACGGCGATTTGGCCGACATCGTGCAGGGAGCTGCGGATCAGGTTGAGTTGTTAGAGAAGCCCCGAATTCTCATTGAGGATTATCTGGATTGCATCAGGAGGCACATAGTGGGCAATGAAGAGCTTAGCGAGCGGTGTGTAGAGATCTACGCTGACCACAAGCGGGCAATCGACCTCATAATGGCCAATGTGCCCGACGTAGCTAAGATGGTTCACGATTACGCGCGGAAATGGGCGAGATGCTTGGACGGCGCCACTGTTGTCGAGGAATGCTCTGGTGGGAAGAAGTTCGTAAGGTTCAGGACCGAGCGGCTCGACGAGTTCTTTCCAAAACTCGACAAGGTCGATTCATGGGGGCAGAACAGCTTCTGGTTTTATGAGCTCGTTGCCAATAAATCGAACGATGATTTGAGCTGCACTTTAAAGCTCCAGATTTGCTTCAACCACCCCAAGAAAGCTGATTTGCCAAAGGACTGGATTGATACGATGAGGTCTTTCATCGATGCATTTGACGGGGGAGAAGGGCGTACGTTTTTCAAGAAGAATTGGAGCGGCTGCGTTGGGAAGAGGGTCCGCTTTGATTTGGATGGATTCGAGTATTCGGATGTTGTCGACGTATGCGAAACGTTCTGGGATGACTTTAGGCGCAGGGAAGAGGGCGCCATTCGAGAGGTGTTTGGAGACGCGATATCGAGCTGATGCGAATCCGCATTCAGAAGCCTTGCTGGAGGAAATGCTTCATTTGAAATGGCTCTATACGATATGCCTCTTTAGGGTGAAGTATACTTTTCGTGATGCAAACACGTTGTTATTGACGTCATAAGTCATTGTTGAAAGGATCTGCTATGCCAAAGAGTCTGATGATTGTTTGCGATGAGACTGTCGACAAGTATGCTCGTTACTTGCAGCAGCTAGTAAGTGCTAGCGACGACGAAGAGGGCAAGCAGGTTGGAACCAAGGATGGTTCAGTGGTTGCTGCAATAAACTCAGAGAAGGAATACGAAGCAAGTAAAGCAAAATATGCATCCTCGAACTACATTCTTTTCATGGGAGATAGCAAAACCGCAAAAGATTCCAGGGCAAACATGGTCGAAAAGTTCAACAAATGCGGAATGCATTATGGCTGGCTTGGTAGGCAAGCTTATATGTATGCCGATCCGAGTGAGTGTAAAAAAGAAAACATGGAAGAGTTCGAGTCAATAAGTAGCGAGTATGGCAAGGTCTTTGAAAGTGCATCAAACGATAACGCAGCTGAAAAGTTTGTGCTCGAAAAGGCGTACGACGAAAGCGAAGGACCTGCAAAAATCGCTGCTGGACTTGCCAGATTGGCTCTTGGGCGCGTAGCGCTAATCGCCGAACTCACTCAAGATCTCGTAAATGAAGTTACGGGGAACAAAGATGCGCGCGATCGTTTGTATACCATGGCGACATTGATTCTCTACATGGACGGGCTCAGTGAGTTCATGGATGCATAAGACATGGAAGGCTTTCACGAGGGATATGAGTATTTTGCAGAGCGTTCAGCTGATTATGTAGCTGTTAGTGATTCAGCGCATTGGATAGATGAAATCAATCGCTCGTTAGGGGATATGCAACAGCACCTTGAGCGATTTGCGAATGACAAGCGTACGCTCGATAGTCTTGGTGGCACCGTTGCTGAATGGTGGCATGCTGACACATTCAATCTCGATGCCGTTATTAAAGACGTCAAGGATAAGGCGCATGTGCTTGAGTCAAATGGACTAGGCTCTGTTGATGTGCAGTTGGATTCTGGAAAGCAGGCTTCTCTCAAGTATTACTACGATGCCAAAGCATCATTAAAGGCTCAAGCAGTTACCATGGGTGAGAAGGCATCGAGTGGATCTGCTGGTGCTGCGCACGCCATCGAATCAGGTGCTGCTGATGGAAACAGTCTGCTCTATGGACGAATGGATCGCATCATTCCCGCAGATCAGCTTGATGCGGCGAAAGATGCGGCACAAAAAAAGATTGCTAAGGAAATCGAAAATAGACCAGAGCAAGCAAGGCGATATGAAAAAGTGAAAGAGCTTCTTGCGGATCGTCTGGATAATGACAAGGGCGTTGAGTCCAAAGGCCTTTCAAAAGACGCTTCGCGTCAACTTGCGAAAGATGCCAAGTCTGGCAATGTCGATTTAGACAAATACGGTATCAGCAAACAGCAGCTCATTGCGTTCGAAGACGTAATGAGAAAATCCCTTAAAGCGGGCATGACCGCTGCAATTATTGCTGCGGCATTGGCGGCTGCGCCAACGATACTTGAGGCAATCGATTACCTCGCAAAGACGGGCGAATTGGATATTGAGAAGCTCAAACTGTCCGGCGAAAATGCACTTACTGCTGGTTCAAAAGGTTTTTTAACTGGAACGATGAGTGCGGCAATTGTCGGATCTGCAGGGTCAGGGTTGCTTGGTAATGCTTTGGAGTCGATAGATCCTGGAGCTATCGGAGCTATTGCCGTTGTGCTTGTTAATACCGTTTGCAACAGCGTCAAAGTTGCTTCTGGGGAAATGACTCGTGCAGAAATGATTGACGCTTTCGCTCGCGACAGCTTCGTTGCCAGTGTGGCTGTGCTCGCGGGCGGAGTAAGCCAAGCATTGATGCCCGAGCTTCCTGTATTGGGTTATTTGATTGGAAGCTTCGTTGGATCTGCAACTGCGGGAATTGCATATGGTGTTGGGAAGAAAGCTGCGATTGCGCTTTGCGTAGAGCATGGGTTCACCTTATTTGGCTTGGTTGAACAGAATTACGAGCTACCGGATTCCGTTCTAGAAGAAATCGGCGTTGAGGTGTTCGATTACGAGAGATTCATGATTGATGAATTCGAACCCGATT
>CACZIP010000238.1 GCA_902781245.1 uncultured Coriobacteriaceae bacterium
TCCCGATCGCCACGTGCGCCGAGCGTGAGGGCACCGTGTTCACACACTACGCGCCCTGCACCGTTACCGCCGGTTTCATGCACAAGGCCATCGACTGCGGCGGTCTGCCCTCCGACATGGAGCTCGCCTACTGGATGGGCCAGAAGCTGCATCCCGAGCGCTTCGCGAAGTGGGAGACCGCTCACGAGCTCGTCGAGCAGTTCCGCCTCGGCGTCGAGGAGAAGGGCGCGTACTTTGACCGCGTCTCCGAGTGCGTCGTCGCCCAGGTTCCGTTCGAGTACTACAAGTATGAGAAGGGCCTGCTGCGCGCTGACGGACAGCCGGGCTTTGCAACCACGACCGGACGCATCGAGTTGTGGTGCATCGCGTTCGACCAGTTCGGCGACGACCCGCTGCCGTACTACCTCGAGCCCGAATTCGGACCGGTCAACAGCCCCGAGCTGATGGAGGAGTATCCGCTCATCCTCACGACCGGCGCCCGCGCTATCCAGTTCTTCCACTCCGAGCATCGCCAGATTCCGCAGCTGCGCGAGCAGCATCCCGATCCCATCATCGAGATCAACCCGAAGACCGCTGCCAAGTACGGCATCACCGACGGCCAGTGGGTGCGCATCTGGAACCAGTTCGGCGAGTGCTACGAGAAGGCGCATGTGTGCGAAATCGTCGACGAGAAGACCGTCCACTGCGAGCACGCATGGTGGTTCCCCGAGGAAGAGGCGAGCGAGCCGCATCTGTACGGCAACTGGCGCTCCAACATCAACAACCTGTTGCCGAACGGCCATATGGGCAAACTCGGCTTCGGCGCTCCGAACAAGTGCCTGATCTGCCAGATTGAGCCTTCTGACAAGAACTTCGACTCTGACCTGGATCTGATCTACGAGAAATTCGGAAAGTTGGTGTAAACGATGCCTACACATGGACTTCTGTTTGATTACGAATTCTGCACTAATTGCGGTGCGTGCGTAGCTTCCTGCAAGGTCGAGCACAACCTGCCGAATGGCCAGAACGGCATCACGATGTTCGGTGATGGCCCGTGGAAGGTCGACGAGGAGTATTGGAACTACAACTGGTACGCCCTGCCGACCGACCTGTGCGATATGTGCGCAGACCGCACTGCAGCTGGCCGCGAGCCGATCTGCGTGCACCACTGCCTGGCAAACGTCATCACGTACGGTCCGATTGACGAACTTGCTGAGCTTCTGAAGAAGAAGGGCAAGCAGATGTTGGTCGTTCCGACCTACAAGCCGCGCACAGCATACGGTGAGTTCGTGCACAAGCACAACAAGACCGACGATCACGTTGCCGTACACCTCGAGGTGTCTGGTACGGGTACTGCCGAGTTTGGTGCCCATCGCCACGACGGCCGCGTGGGCGAGTACACGAGCGAAGGTGCAACGATTGAGGACGAGCAGGCGTAGCGCCCAGCGTTCTGTCGTGCAATTCGCAAGGTTTTGGTAATTGAAGGGTGGTGCCCGCTTTGGCGGGCGCCACCTTCGCGGGTTTTCAGAGACGTGCTGTTTGGCTATGCCAAGCGACACGCTGAACGGAGCTTTCTTATGGACGAAAAGGTCAAAGACCGCATGGGCAGGGTTGCCTACATCCGCTACAAGGGCGGGGTGCCAGGTGACGATGAGCTCTTCGAGGACCATTCGACCGGGAATCCCGTTCCCGTGACACTTGGTGCCCACCGAGTGCCGAAGGGAATCGAGAATGCCCTGTTCGACATGGAGGTCGGCGAGCAGCGTGTCATCCAGATTCCCAGCGAGCTCGGTTTCGGCGTGTACATCGAAAAGGATGCCCAATGGTATCCGCGCACGCTCATTCCGCACGGGTACGAGATGAAGGTCGGCGAATTCCTTCCCTATACCGATCCGCAGAACGGGTTGAAGAAGCTCGTGCGTGTCATTGCCGCCACAGAAGATGGCGTTAAAATTGACTTTAACCACCCGTTCGCGGGCAAGGACCTTGAATACTGGATCGAGCTCGTCGATTTGAAGTAGGGGAGTGACTATGTGCTATCCATGCACGATGTGCAACGGCTGCGGCAAGTTGAACCCTGGAAGCCCCTTGTTCGTTCCCAAGGTTGTTGTCAAATGCCTCGACTGCGGAGGCGATGTCGACGAGATGAGCGGCAAGTGCCTTGGTTGCGGCAAGCAAGTTATGATACCGCTCGTTGACGAAACCGCTGATGGGTCTACTGTTGAAGCAGCCGGTGAGCCTGTCGCCGAGACAGCCGGTGAGTCGGTTGCCGAATCGGCTGAAGAGATTTGCGTCGACGCAGTTGGCGAGACGGGCGAAGTCGACGGCGTGTTGGATTCCGTCGCATAGAGGCCTGCGCGAAGATGTGTGGTTATGTATGCATACAGTGCGGACGTTGTGGCAAGGTTAAAGGCGGCATGCCCCAACGTGAGATGCGCTGTCTCTCATGTCGTACGATGATTCCCGTTGGCGAGTCCGTGTGCCCGAACTGCGGGTTTTCTTTCGCCAAACCGGGGCAGAGGCCTTCTTCGACGAAGGCGTAATACGAGTCATGAAATCTTTTATCTAGAGGTTACGAAAAGCGTGTTTCGTCGGGCTTCGTTCTTCGGCGAAACAAAACGAAGCGGACCTTTCGGCCCGCTTCGCATCAAATCAATGTGCCAGTCGCTCGTTTAGCGGCAGATCTCGGCGAGGAAGATTGCCTCGAGGTACAGCTGGATCGAAACGCTGCCGGGCTTCTCGGCGTTCTTCTTCTCGATGTAGGCGAGCAGGGCATCGGAAATTTGGCCCTGGTCCTCAGCCTCGATAACATCGTATGCCTCGGCGCCAGCTGCCTTCAGCTCGTCCCAAGACATGTCAAGCTGCGTGAAGCAGTAGAAGTCGGGCTTCATGCCGATCGGCACACGTGCCATGCCCATGACCTTGGTGGTCAGCGTGCAGCTCTCGGGAATCATGCACTCGTGACGCATTTTGTACTCGGCGCCGTGCTTGACGATGTCCTGCAGGCGCTTGGCGTCGATGTCGATGTAGTCGTGCCAGCTGCACGAACCGGAACCGGTCGGCATGAGCTTGCCGGGGTTGATGTGGGCGTTGTCGTCCTGCTTGTGAATCAGGAGCTTGTTGTCGGTCGTGATGGCGATGCTGTTGGCGCCGATCGGGTTTGCGCCGAGCATGAGCGACAGCGGGTAGATGACGCCGAAGTCGTTGTAGATGTAGCTCGAGCCCTTGAACTCGATGATGCCCTTCTCGTTGCGGTAAACGTACGGGAAGGAGTAGAACGTCGCGAGCAGGTCGTAGTACTCGACCATGCCGATGGTTGCAATCTCGGTGTCGGGCTTCAGGTCGCTGTACATGCCGCAGATGCGGTGGTTCTCGAACTGACCGGGCTCGACCTGACCGAGCTGATGCTCGAGCATGATCTTCGAGTACTTCTGGAAACGCTCGGGGATCTGGTAAGGATCCTCCAGAACCTTGAGGCCGATGTCGGTCGTGCGTAGGCGGCGGTTCACGCTGTCGGACGTGTAGTAGTGCATGTTCTCGGCGCCGTCGTTGTAGTCGCGGGTTTCGAAGCCAGCGTTGATGTCAGTTTGCGACAGATCGGGATTCTCGCGAATGGTATCTGATTCCATTACTGT
>CACZIP010000239.1 GCA_902781245.1 uncultured Coriobacteriaceae bacterium
GTCGGCCGACTCTGCCTCTTCTTGCTCTTCAGGCTCGGGCTCAGGCTCAGGTTCATGCTGATCGGACACACCTGCCCTGATGACGAAATCATCCTCTTCTGCAGCTGTGACCGCGATATGTTTGAAGCCCGTTTCTGCCATTTCGAGTCCTTTTCCCGCGCTTTCCGTAGAGCGTAATTATAACGGTTTGGTCATGTCGTAGACGACCGCTGTGATAAGGTGCATGGCAGATAAACGAACAGATGCAGAGAAAGGCGCTCATGCAATTAGATCCCGGCATCACTATTAGCGGCTTTACCGTTGACGCGCGCAATCCCCTCGATGAAATCGGCGGAGAAGCCATCACCGCCGTCCACGAGGCCAGCGGCGCAAAACTGTTGTACCTGAAGAACGACGACAACAACAAGGCATTTGCCATCGGCTTCCGCACGCCTCCACAAGACGACACGGGCGTGTTCCACATCCTCGAGCATTCGGTGCTGTGCGGCTCGCGGAAGTTCCCGGTCAAGGAACCGTTCGTCGATTTGCTGAAAGGCTCGATGCAGACGTTCCTCAACGCCATGACCTTTCCCGACAAGACGCTCTATCCAGTCGCATCGACCAACGAACAAGACCTGTTCAACTTGATGGACGTGTATCTCGACGCGGTGTTCCATCCGCGCATTTTCGAAAAACGCGCCATCTTCGAACAGGAAGGCTGGCATTACGAGCTCGTCGCAGAAGGCGGAGAAAACGCAGCCGTCCTTCCCGCCGATCAGACCGAGCTCATCTGCAACGGCGTCGTCTACAACGAGATGAAGGGTGCGCTCTCAGACGCAACCTCGGTCTTGTACGATGAACTGCAGAAAGCGCTGTTCCCCGACACCCCGTATGCATTCGAGTCGGGCGGCACGCCACAGGCTATTCCTACCTTGACCTACGAAAACTACCTCGATGAGCATCGGAGGCACTACCGCACCGACAACAGCTACATCGTGCTGTACGGAAACCTCGACATCGAGCGCGCGCTCGCGTTCCTCGACGAGCGCTATCTCACGCCCGTGAGAATCGAGCAACAGGCCACAGACGAGCAGCGCTCCCAAGCCGGGCTCGAGCCGCTCGCTGCGCGCAGCCTGCCGCTGCAAGCACCTGTAACTGCTGGCTACATCAGGCGCACGATGGACACGACCCCTGAAAACGCTTGTGCTGCCAGCGGTTACGTCATTGGAACGGCTCTTGACCGCACGCGCGTCACGGCAGTCGACATCCTGCTCGACGCCTTGTTCGGGAGCAATGAAGCACCGCTCAAGCGCGCATTGCTCGACGAAGGCGTTGCGCACGACGTGAATGCTTTCGTCGCAGACTCCATGCAGCAGCCTTTCGCTGTCGTGCAAACCCACATGCCCGCTGAAGGCACGGGTAGCAACCTGTCCCAAATCGTTGCTGACAAGGTGCGCGACATGCTCGAAACCGATCTCGACAAGGAACTCGTCGAGGCAGCGCTCTCGCATGAGGAATTCCAGATGCGCGAGCACGAGCTGGGCATGGCCGACGGCGTCGCCGATGCCATCATCGCCTTGTCGGGCTGGCTGTACGACGATGGGGCGGCAACCGATTACCTCCGTTACGAAGACGTGTTCCGTGAACTGCGCGAATCGCTCGACGGAGACTTTTTCGAGCAGCTGTGCGTCGAGCTCTTCCTTGAAAACGACCACACAGCATCGGTGGAGATCGTACCAACACCAGGTGAGTCGGATGACGACACGCCGCAACGCCTGGCAAAGATGAATGCCGATTTGACCATGGAAGAGCGCGAGCAAATCGTTGCAGAGGAGGCGCTGCTTCGCGAACTTCAGGAAGCGCCCGACTCGCCCGCCGCAATCGCGACTCTTCCGCATTTGGGAGTTGCCGACATCGACGAAGCGCCCGAAGAGCCCAGCTACGCGCTCGATGTCGATGCGCCTGTTCCGTGCTTGCACCACACGGTCGACACACACGGCATCGCGTATGCGTACCGATATTTCGATTTGGCGCAGCTCCCATTCGAAGACCTGCCGTATGCGACAATCCTCACGCTTGTGCTGGGCAAACTCGACACCGCGCAGCACACTGCAGCTGAAATCGACACACTGACCCAGGGGAAGCTCGGAAACCTCTCGCTTTACACCGAGATTTACGAGGTCGGTGAAGACATGAACGGCATTGAGCCGAAGCTTGTTATGAGCGCATCGGCCCTTTCGGAAAACGTCGAATGGCTCGCGACACTGCCCCGCGAGATCATCACCGAAACGAACTTCACAGACACCGGCAAGATTTTCGATGTGCTCAAGCAACGCAAGATCGGCTACGAGCACATGTTCATGAATTCGGGGCACACCTGCGCATCAGTCCGCGCCCATTCGTATTACGCTCCATCCGGCGTCGTTCGCGAGCAGCTGGGCAATGTCGGTTTCTACCGGTTCCTCTGTGACCTCATCGAGCATTTCGAGGAGCGTGCTGCCAATCTACCCGAGCGACTTGCCAGCGTGGCAGCACGACTGTTCTGCGATGATGGTTGCACGATCAGCTTTGGGGGAAGCGATGAGGACTATGCCCGTTTCTGGAAGGCAGGCCCCCTGTGCGATAGGCTGGGCAATGGTGCAGGCCAACTGATTGTTCCCGAACCGCAAATCCTCAACGAAGCTTTCGTGACGCCCAGCGACGTTTGCTTCGCCGCCATTGGATGGGACCGCCGACTGCTCGGCGAAAGCTACACGGGCTCCTGGGCCGTTGCCTCACGCGCATTGTCATACGATTACCTCTGGAACGAGGTTCGCGTGAAAGGCGGCGCCTACGGTGTCGGATTCCAGGCAAAGCGCGCGGGCAACATGCGGTTCTATTCGTACCGCGATCCGCATCTTGACGAGACACTCGCACGATTCGCAGAAGCATCAACGTGGCTCTCCAAGTTCGATCCGTCGAAGGAAGCTCTTGAAGGCTTCATCGTAGCCACCGTCGCAAGCCTCGACGCCCCCATCAAGCCACGCGAGCTCATTCGCAGACAAACAGGAGAATTCTTCGCCAAACATGCTCCCGGACTGCGTCGAGAGACTCGTCGTCAAGTCATCGAGACCGATGCAGCCGCCGTCCAAGCTGTTGCGCCGATTGTCGAGGCAGCCGTTGGCAAACGCGCGATGTGCGTCTTCGGCAACCGCGAAATCCTCGAATCCTCGAAGGCGGGCTTCGATGTGATCGAGCTGGTGAAGTAGCTCTCGGATGGCACACTGCTCCCTGGGAAGGGGTGCCATGGTCAATAGTGGCACATTGCTCCCTGGGAACGGCGTGACACTCGACGATAATACAAGCGGCCGCACCGAAGTGCGGCCGCGATCGTTCATAGGATGCTCGGAAAGCGGCTCTTCGCCTACTTACTGACCAGCAGCTTCTCCTTCGCCTTCAGCTGCGGCAGGAGCTTCCTCGCCTTCAGCGGCCTCTCCGCCTTCGCCTTCGCCGCCCTCTCCCTCAGCAGGTGCTGCAGCTGCCGCAGAGTTATCCGCAACCGGCGCCTTGACAACGGTGATGGAATTCAGGTTCAGCGTGGTGCCGAGCCACTTCTCCTCGATGATCGACATCATGCC
>CACZIP010000240.1 GCA_902781245.1 uncultured Coriobacteriaceae bacterium
GTTCTCGGCGACGATAGATACGTCGATCACCAAGGTCGTCGGTTCGATGTTGCGCGATCCTGCCACGGTCGAGATTGCGCGAAGGGGCGATGTGGCCGAGACGGTTGATCAATATGTGATTCGCTGCACGCAATCGGTCAAGCCTGCGCTCATCAAAGCGGTTTTGGCTGAGAAGGGCTCGTTCAGGGTCATCGTGTTTGCGAGGACGCGCAGCCGTGCCGATTCCACGTGCCGCCGCCTTCGCAAAGCAGGCTACGCTGCCGAGGCTATCCATTCCGACCGCAGCCAAGCACAGCGCCGTCGCGCACTGGATAAGTTCTCGTCGGGCGAAGTCGGAATCATCACGGCAACTGATGTTCTCGCTCGCGGTATCGATGTCGATCAGGTCGATTACGTCATCAACTACGATGTGCCCGAGCAGGCAGAAGATTACATTCACCGCATCGGGCGCACGGGACGTGCAGGTGAGAAGGGATTTGCCATCACGTTCGTGACGCCGGAGACCGAGGGCGCGATGCGCGACATCGAGAAGCTCGTCAAGCAGAAGATTCCCGAGATGCGGCTCGAATCGTTCGACATGGAGGCGGCTGAAGCCGAGGCCGCCGAGAAGGCCATCACGGCGCAGTCGAAGCGCGACCCTGAGGTTAATCGCGTAAAGCGGGACCTTGCCAACCGCGCGAAGAAGAATGCCGACAAAGCCAATAAACAGAAGAAGCAGGCCCCGAGAGGCAGGGCGATTCAGCAGAAGAGCCGTTCGCAATCGAAGGCGTCTGCCCAGTCGAGCAAGCCGATTCAGCCAGGAAAGGCTGTCCAATCGAGTAAGCCGAGTCGTCCAGGGAAATCAGCCCAAGGAGGCAAACAGGCCTCGACGAAAAAGGCGAATCAGCCGAAGAGACATTCCCAATCGAAACCGTCTGCTCAGCCGAAACGCGATTTTCGCCCTGGACGCGCCCATCGTGCCGAGGTCCAAATTTCGCGTTCCCGCAAACGCCGTTCGTAGCTGTTTTCCGCAGTGTGTTCTGCCATGTGCAAATTGCTCTATTTGTGCACCGTTCACGTATCGAATTGAGCGTTTGCAAACATGTCTATGCGAGAAAGTTGGGCTGTGATACCGTGAACGCAACCGCGTTTTTATAGGGGGTGTGAGACGTTGAGGGTCGCCGTTGCATGCGATGGATTGGTGGTCGCACCTTATTTCGTGCAGACGACCAGCTACATGATCTACAACGTCGAACGCGGCATCATCGTCGGAAGCAACAACCTCCCCGCATTGGACAAGGCTGTCGGTCAGTTAGTTGAATTGATTAAAGCCATCGGCATTGATGCTTTCATAGTGGGTCGCATCGATAACGACACGGCGGTTGCTTTGCGTACAGCTGGTGCCGATCTCATCACCAACGCCAAGGACGACCCGCTGCTTGCCGCGCAAGGGTATCTTTCGTCCATCTTCACGGCAGTTGCCGATTAGGTTCGGATTGCATTTTCCTGAGACATCTTAGTAATAGTGCTGTTCTCGTTTCGTGTGGTAATCGAAGGGTCCCCTCCGACGGCGGTATACTAATGGGTGAATTGCTAGAGCTTGAAGGGGATGTTGATGAGCACAGTTGACACGCCACTCGTTTCGTTTGTGGTGCCGTGCTACAACTCGGCCGACTATATGTCGCGCTGTATCGAAGCGCTGCTGACTGCTTCGCAGCCGTGCGAGATTCTCGTCATCAACGATGGGTCGTCTGACAACACCTCTGCCATCGCGCACGAATTTGCGGCGCGCGATTCGCGTGTTATTGCAATCGACCAGGAGAATGCCAACTGGGGCGGTGTTGTGAACCATGGGCTTACCGAGGCAAAGGGAACGTATTTCAAAATCGTCGATTCAGACGATTTTCTCGATACGGAAGCGCTCAGGCGTGTGCTCGATACGCTCGCTTCGCTTGTCGATGCGGACAATGCTCCCGACCTGCTCGTCACGAATTACGTGTACGATCGCGTGACCGACAAATCGCAACACACGATTCAATATCGCAAACTGCTTCCTTCGGGTCGTGTGTTCAGGTGGTCCGAAATGGGGCATCCGGGCATCGATCAGTTCATCATGGTGCACGCCTCGTGGTATCGCACCCAAGTGTTGCGTGATTCGGGGGTCAAGCTTCCCACAGGCGTGTCGTACATGGACAGCCTGTTCGTGCTGCATCCGATGCCTTGGGTGGAAAAGCTCTACTACCTCGATGTTGATACGTATCATTACATCATCGGGCGCGAAGGCCAGTCGGTTGAGGTCGAAGTCGTGAAGAAATGCATCGACCAACAACTCATGGCGACGCGTCTCGCCATCCAAGATGCCAACTATACCCAGCTCTATGCCGAAGAGCCGAATCGCGCTCTGCTCATGATGGGCTACATTTCGTGCATGATGAGCGTGTCGACGATTTACCTGTTCAAGATCAATACGCCTGAGTCGCTCCAGAAAAATCGTGAGCTCTGGGCTTTTATGAAGAAGACGGACTCGACGCTGTACAATAACGTGAAACGCACGTGGGCCGGTTTGGCTAACCGCCGTACGCGCATTGGACGAATCCTGGCGCAAGCTGGCTATGCCTTGGCGCAGAAGATATTCAAGTTCGCGTAGCGAGCTTGCCTGAAAGAGGAAACATGGTAAATACGAGCCCAATCGGCTCTGAGGAGTTTGCAGTCGATGCTGCCGATCAGGTGGCGGAGGCCGTGCCAGCGGAAGACGAAGTCGCTCCGCAGGCTTCTCAGCCTGTTTCCACCCACGTGAGCTCCAACATCAACGATGAAATTGACAACGAGCCGATTTACGCGGATGCAAGTCATTGGATGCATTCGGTGTCGTCCGATGGTGGCGATCGGGTCGAATCGGGCATCAAGATCAACGAGATGGTCGCGGGCTGCATCTGCTGCACGCTCGTCGGCGATTTCGGCAAGGCGCTCAACGAGGTAGTCGAGCAGTATGACCCTGAGAGGATCCTTATCGAGCCTTCGGGAGTCGGCAAACTCTCCGATGTTATCATCGCAGTGCAGGATCTCAAGAATGACAAGATCGAGCTCGGCGGCTTCACGACAGTCGTCGATGCTAAGAGATACAAGATGTATATGGAGAACTTCGGTGAGTTCTTCGCCAACCAGGTAGAGCATGCGAGCTCAGTGTTCCTTTCCCATCAGCAGGGAATGAGCGCTGAGGAGATCGACGCCGTAGTAGCGGACATCAGGGCTCTCAACAAGACGGCGCAGATCGTAACGACAGACTGGGATCAGCTCAGTGGCGCAAAGATGCTCGAGGTAATGGAGTCCGACAAGACACTGAACGCCGAGCTTGACAGGCTGAGAGAGGAAGCTTACGAAGAACTCGAGGCCCACGAGCACGAGCATGAGCACGAACATCATCATCACTACGATCACGATGACGAAGACGAGCATGAGTGCGGCTGCGGACACCATCACAATCATCACCACGATCACGATGACGAGCATGAGTGCGGCTGTGAACACCACCATCATCACCACCACGACCACGATGATGATGACCACGAACACGAGCATCATCACCATCATCATCATCATCACCACCATC
>CACZIP010000241.1 GCA_902781245.1 uncultured Coriobacteriaceae bacterium
CAAGATGTACGGGAAGAAATGAGTCATTGGGACAGTCCCAACGACTCATTCCGTTGAAGAAAGGGAAGCGATGAATCTCGATCCACGCATGTTGCGTACCGGCCTCGGCATGGACGTTCATGCGTTTGCGCCTGGGCGTCCGCTCATTATCGGTGGCGTGAACATTCCGCATTACCAGGGGCTCGACGGTCACTCGGACGCGGATGTTTTGACGCATGCCATCATGGATGCGCTGCTCGGCGCCACGCGCGGGGGCGATATCGGTAAGCTGTTCCCTCCAACCGATCCTGCGTTCAAAGACGCTGATTCCATCAAGCTGCTCGAGCAGGTTGCAGCGAAGGTGCGCGAGATGGGCTTCGAGATCATCGATGTCGATTCGGTCATCGCCGCGCAAGAGCCTAAGCTCTCGCCGCATCGCGATGCAATGCGTGCGAATTTGGCGGCAGCTATGGGCATCCCCGTTGACAATGTGGGTGTCAAGGCCACTACGACCGAGCGTCTCGGTTATGAAGGTCGAGAAGAAGGCGTGACGGCGTATGCAACGTGCCTTCTCGCACGATGTAGCTAGCTTTCGGGCGCTCTTTGGAACATGTGTACCTGGTACCGGTGTTCCATCGCGCTGAAATGAAACGGTGGTACCAGGTACAAATGTCTTAACCCGATAAGGAGAATCATGATTCGCATCTACGACACCAGAATGCACAAGAAGGTCGACCTCGTCGCGCTCGAACACGGCAAGATCAAGATGTACGTGTGCGGGCCGACGGTTTACAACTACATCCACATCGGCAATGCGCGCACGTTCATGTCGTTCGACATGATTCGCCGCTACCTCGAGTGGCGCAAGTTCGACGTCATCTTCGTTCAGAACGTCACCGACGTTGACGACAAGATCATCAACAAGGCGAACGAGGAAGGCCGCAGCGCCTCCGAAGTTGCCGAGGAATACACGGCTGCATTCATCGAGGACATGCATGCTGTCAACGTCAAGGACCCGACGATCCGCCCGAAGGCAACCGAGGAGATCGACACGATGATCGCCATGGTGAAGGACCTGGTTGATGGCGGTCATGCCTATGCGACCGAAGACGGCGACGTCTACTTCAGCGTGCGTTCGTTCCCGAGCTACGGTTCGCTGTCGGGCCGCAACGTCGACGAGATGGAAGCCGGCCATCGCGACCTTCGCACCGAGGGCATTGAGGATCGCAAGGAGGACCCGCTCGACTTCGCGTTGTGGAAGGCCGCCAAGCCCGGCGAGCCTGCGTGGGAGTCGCCCTGGGGTCAAGGCCGTCCTGGTTGGCACATCGAGTGCTCGTGCATGTCGAAGAAGTATCTCGGCCTGCCGTTCGACATTCACGGTGGCGGTGCAGACCTCATCTTTCCGCATCACGAGAACGAGCGTGCCCAGTCTGAGGCTGCGTGCGGTTGCGAGTTCGCCCATCACTGGATGCACGGTGGCATGCTGCAGATCAACGGCGAAAAGATGTCGAAGTCGCTGAACAACTTCTTCCTGTTGCGCGACATCCTCGAGACGGTCGATCCGAACGTGCTGCGTTTCCTCATGCTGCAGACGCATTACCGCAGCCCGCTCGACTTCTCCGATGAGCGCGTCGACGAGGCCGGCGTGGCGCTTGACCGCATCAAGAACGCGGTCAAGAACCTCGAGTGGGCAATCGAAACAGCTCAAGGCGCCGATGACGTCATCGATGCGGAAGAGGTCAACACGTTGCTGCGCGAAACGCGCATGGCATACATCGTTGCCATGGACGACGATTTCAACAGCCCCAAAGCGCTTGGCGAGGTCTTCGATTTCGTGGCCAAGGCCAACACGCTCGTTGCTGGCAAGACGCTTTCCGCTGCCGACGCGAAGCTGGTGGGCGAAGTGCGCGATTTGATCGTTGAGCTCATCGGTGTGTTCGGTGTCGATTTGACTGCTGCAGCTGCCGAAGAAGCTGCTGACAGCGGCTATCCTGCCGAGGTTGTCGAGTTGGCCGCTGAGCTCGCTGGTTTCGACGGAACTGACGCCGAAGCTGCCGTCCAGGCTCTCCTGGATGCCCGTGCCGCCGCCCGTGCTGCGAAGGACTGGGGTCTGGCCGACGCCGTGCGTGATCGCATGGGTGCGCTCGGCTTCACCATCATGGACACTCCGCAGGGCGCGCGCGTCGAGTTCGCGGGTTAACGTGCCATTGGGGACAGGCCAAATGCCTCGTAAACCAGAGTTGCTGGCACCTGCTGGTGGTTGGAGCCAGCTGAAAGCAGCCATCCGCTTCGGTGCCGACGCGGTTTACCTCGCATGCGACAAGTTCGGCATGCGGGCGCGTGCCGACAACTTCCAGTTGGATGAGATGCCTTCCGTCGTGTCGTATGCGCATGACCGAGGTGTCAAGGTGCATGTGACGCTCAACACGCTCATGGATGCGCGTGACATTGCGCAACTGCCCGAATACATGGAAGCACTTGATGCAGCTGGTGTCGATGCGTTCATTATCGGTGATCTGGGGGCGTTCTCGCTCGCGCGCACACATGCGCCGCATGTCGAGTTGCATGTGAGCACCCAGGCTTCGGTCCTGACTGCTGAGGCTGCGCGCATGTGGTATGAGCTTGGGGCGCGTCGCGTGGTGTGCGCTCGGGAGATGAGCCTTGCCGATATTGCCGAGATGCGCGCGAACGTGTCCGACGACCTCGAGATTGAGGTGTTCGTCCATGGTGCCATGTGCGTTGCCTATTCTGGAAGATGCTTGCTCAGTGCCGCGATGACGGGCCGATCGGGTAACAAGGGCGCGTGCGCTCAGTCGTGCCGCTGGAGCTATGCGCTCGTCGAGGAACAGCGTCCCGGTGAGTATTTCGAGATTGAGGAGGATACGCGGGGAACGTTCATCCTGAACGCGCAGGACCTCAACATGATCGAGCATCTCGACGACCTCGCGAACGCCGGCGTCAACTCGTTCAAAATCGAAGGACGCAACAAGCAGGCGTTTTACGTCGCAACCGTCGTGGGTGCGTATCGCAGCGTGCTCGACAGAGGAAGCGCCGCAGTGGAGGCGGCCAATCGCGAGCTTTACACGATTTCGCATCGTCCGTATTCGACTGGCTTTTATTACGGGCGTGCCGAGCAAACGCCCGAACGCGATGGCTACGTGAAGGAATGTCTGCACGTAGCGACTGTGGAAGAATGCGTGCAGCTCGGCGAAGAGGATGGCCGCTGGCGCATCACGGCGTTGTGCCACAACCGCTTTGAGCAAGACAGCGAGCTCGAGGTCGTGACCCCGCGTGGCGTGGGCGAGAAGCTGACGGTTTCGTCGCTTGTGCGTTTGGCTCCATCCGATGGCGGCAAGCCGTTCGTCGAGCGCGGGGATCTGCCGCTCGACGAAGTGCGCGGTCTTTCCTACGAGCAGCCCGAACTTGTCGCGAACCGTTCGAAGGAACACTATCTCTTCGAGTCGGCGATTCCGCTCGAGCCGGGCGACTACCTGCGCAAGCGCATATAATTGAAAACCAGGAGAAGCTCGTTCTCCCTTGGCTTATTAGCATTGAAACGGAGCGCAACATGGCTGATGCCAATATGTTTGAGACACAAGAACGACTGA
>CACZIP010000242.1 GCA_902781245.1 uncultured Coriobacteriaceae bacterium
AGAAAGACAAAGTTTTCAACACACCGGTCTACCGTTTTGAGGTTGACGGCGAAGAATGGGTCACCATCGGCCTTCGCGGCCACATTCTCGAGCCTGATTTCACGCCTCAACTCGTTTACAAGAAGCGTGGGGGATGGCGTGGCGTTACGGCAGATGGCGAAGTCGTCGAAGCAGATGTCCCCTCGAGCCTCCCCAAACCTCCATTTAAGAAAAAGAAGCCGTTTTCCGAGGAT
This sequence comes from uncultured Coriobacteriaceae bacterium, assembly GCA_902781245.1. GTDB lineage: Bacteria > Actinomycetota > Coriobacteriia > Coriobacteriales > Eggerthellaceae > UBA9715. The sequence goes on from CACZIP010000242.1 coordinate 234, forward strand.
GGCGTTGATCTTAAGGGCTGGAAGATGGAGGCGTTGCCGTATTTGGCTTATGCACCCATCGAGAAGCTCCCGAAGGAAAAGGACATCATCAGATCGCTCAAGAACCTTGCGAAAAAGGCTGATTCGGTGTGCATCGCAACCGACTTCGACCGTGAAGGCGAGCTCATCGGTTCTGATGCCCTTTCGTGCATCAAGCAAGTCAATGAAACGGCGCCGGTATCGCGTGCGCGCTATTCTGCGTTCACAAAAGAAGAGATCACGCATGCGTTCTCGAACCTGACCGAGTTGGATGAAAACCTTGCGGCTGCTGGTGAGTCGCGTCAGGACATCGACCTTATATGGGGCGCTGCCCTTACTCGTTATTTGACGCTCGTGAAGTTCGCGGGTTACGGTAATGTTCGAAGCTCCGGTCGCGTGCAAACGCCGACGCTTGCTTTGATCGTTGCGCGCGAACGCGAACGATTGGCATTCAAACCCGAAGACTACTGGGTTATCCGCGGGTCGTTTGGCGAGGGCGACGACAAGTTCGAAGCGCCTCATGCAACCGCAAGGTTTAGATCAGAAAAAGCAGCTCAGGCTGCCATGGACGTCATTGACGGCGCAAAGAATGCCCTTGTTGCAGGTATTGAGAAGAAGAAGCGTACGGTGCGCCCGCCTGCGCCGTTCAACACGACGAGCCTCATGGCGGCTGCAGCTGCAGAGGGCATCAGCCCTGCGCGCACGATGCGAATTGCGGAAAGCCTCTATATGGACGGCTATATCTCATATCCGCGCGTCGACAACACCGTCTATCCATCATCCCTCAATCTGGCCGAGGTTGTGCGGACGCTTTCCGGCAATCCGGCATACTCAGACTATTGCAACAAGTTGCTTGCTGGCGGAAAGCTGCATGCGACACGCGGCAACAAAGAGGAGACGGACCATCCGCCGATTTACCCGACAGCTAAAGCAACGCCCGACGATCTTCCTGCTGCCGAATACAAGCTCTATAACCTTGTTGCGCGTCGATTCCTTGCAACGCTTTCCGATGCCGCAACCGTTGAAGGCACAAAAGTGACTCTCGAAGTGCCGGGAGAGTCGAATGGCCCGCGTGAGCAGTTCGTTGCGCGTGGCGACGTGACCGTCAAAGCCGGGTTCAGAGCAATTTATCCGTACGGGCTTAAGAAAGATGAGCAACTGCCTGCTCTCGAAGAAGGTGCGTTGATAACCTTCAATGGCGCCAAGTGCACCAAGAAGCAAACGGAGCCTCCTGCGCGTTACAGCCAGGGAAAGCTCATTCAGGAAATGGAGAAGCTCGGGCTTGGTACGAAATCGACACGCCATTCGATCATCGAACGGCTTTACACGGTCAAGTACATCCAAAACGACCCGATTGAGCCTTCGCAGCTCGGCATGGCTGTCATCGACGCGCTCGATCAATATGCTCCTCACATCACCCATCCGGAAATGACTTCAGAGCTGGAAGATGGGATGAGCGAAATCGCAGCAGGTACGCGTACGAAAAATGACGTTGTCATGAACTCGCGCAACCTGCTCGCAAAAGAGCTCGAAGCATTGCTGCCGATGAAGGAAGAGGTAGCGACTGCTCTAGCGGATGCCGTCGCTGCTGACGCTTACGTTGGAACCTGTCCGAAATGCGGAAAAGACTTGCAGATTCGCGCGTCCCAAAAGACGCACGGCATGTTCATCGGCTGTTCGGGTTGGCCCGAGTGCGATGTGACATATCCATTGCCAAAGGGGAAGATCGAGGCTCAGGAAACGAAATGCCCAACCTGCGGTATGCCGCAGGTAAAGGTAAGCGCATTCCGTGCGAAACCACGTGTAGTCTGCATTGACCCGAACTGCTCGACGAACAGCGAACCGGATGTCGTGGTCGGCATCTGCCCGACATGCACCGATCGTGGAGTCATGGATGCGAAACTCATTGCGCAAAGAAACCCACGCACCCTCAAACGTTTTATTCGATGCGAACATTACGACATTTGCGAGACGAGTTACCCGCTCCCGCAATACGGCGAACTGACCCCAACTGAAGACGTGTGCGAGGCATGTGGCGCGCCGATGGTGATCATCAAGACGGCTCGTGGGCCTTGGAAGCTTTGTCCAAATTTCGATTGTCCCTCAAAGGAAGAAGAGAAAGCAGCAAAGCAAAAGCCGCGTCGCAAGGGCAAATCGACAAGGAAGAAGAAGCAGTAGGCCGATTGCTGAACAAACGCCCCAGTTTGTATTGCATTGAGATTGGATAGCCGTCCATGAAAACGATAACGAGAGAAATCGTCGAGCAAACAGTTCGCAATGCTTTGCCGGGTCTTGCTTTCGATGTTCCGGGTGATGTTCTTGCAGGGCTAGAAAGAGCCCTCGAGATTGAAGAGGACCCCCGTGCTTCAGAAGCACTGCGCCTCCTCGTAGAAAACGCACGCATTGCCAGCGAAGATCGCGTAGCTATTTGCCAAGACACCGGTTCGGTGTGGATTTGCCTCGAAGCTGGACCAGATGTTGCTGTAGCGGGCGATGCGTTGTCGGGAGTGAACGACGCGGTTGCTGCCGTCTACACAGATTGCCGTCTTCGCAAGTCGCTCGTGCGCGATGCTTTGTTTGATCGAGCGAACACGGGGGACAACACGCCTGCATTCTGTGAGGTTTCACTTGTAGATAAACCAGGCGCACGCCTTCACATCATGTGCAAGGGCGGCGGTTCTGACAATGCGAGCCGTGTGGTCATGTTGACGCCTTCCGCAGGAAGGGAGGGCGTCGTTGAAGCGGTGCTTGCTTGTGTACGTGAAAAAGCCGCCAACGCATGTCCGCCACTTATTATCGGAGTTGGCATTGGTGCTACTTTCGATACCGTAGGTCATCTTGCAAAACGGGCTCTCATGCGGTCGCTTGATGTTCCGGCTGATGATGATCGGATTGCCGATTTCGAGCAAGAACTGCTCGACGCTGTTAATGCGACAGGTATTGGAGCTGCTGCTTTAGGTGGTAGGACGACCGCGCTTGCCGTTCATGTTGAAACAGCACCGTGCCATATAGCTGCATTGCCCCTCGCTATCAACATGGGTTGTTCGGCTACGAGGAGGGGTACCTATGAGCTCTAAAGACATCGTGGCCAACGAGGGTAAGATTGCTTTTGATTCGTTCAAAAAATTGAAATTGCCACTCGATCGCGATCAGATAAGAACGCTAAAAGTTGGCGATTACTGCCTGCTTACAGGTGCAATGTACACGTTGCGTGATGCAGGACATATGAGATTGCTCGAAGAGCTCGATGCGCAAGGTTACGATACGCTGCCATATTCTCTCGATGGCCAAACAATCTTTTACGCTGGTCCGACGCC
>CACZIP010000243.1 GCA_902781245.1 uncultured Coriobacteriaceae bacterium
CGGGCGTGACATCGGAGTGAGTCAAAGGGACAGTCCCAATGACTCATTCTGAAATGAGTCATTGGGACTGTCCCTTTGACTCACTCCGCTAGACGACGGGGGATTCATGGAGAGGACTAGACTTGAAAGAGAAGCTTCATGACACGTTGGCGTTGTGCCCTGAGTGCCTGAAAACGCTTAAAGCCGATGTGTTTGCTGATGATGACGGCGCTGTTTGGATGACGCGCACCTGTTCCGAGCATGGGCAATTTGATACGCGAATCTGGCCTGATGTTAACCATTACCGATGGCTTACGGCTCAGGCAATGCCGAAGACTCCGCCGCAGAACACGATTGCCTGCAAGGCACCGTGCCCATTCGGTTGCGGTACGTGCGCGCGCCACGAACGCCGCGGCACGCTACTCGAGATTGAAGTCACCTGGCAATGCAACTTGCGCTGTCCGGTGTGCTTTATGAGCGCAGATACAGAAGAGCACGATCCGACGATCGACGAAATCTCGGCGATGTACGATGTCATTGCCGATGCCGTCGGGACCGATGGTGCCGTGCAACTTACTGGCGGTGAGCCAACCTGCCGCAAGGACCTTCCCGAAATCATACGCATGGGTCGCGAGAAGGGGTTCTGGGGCATCGAGCTGAACACGAACGGCTTGGTCATAGCATCGCGACCCGGCTATTTGGAGAGCTTGAAAGAAGCTGGCGTTACGGGTCTGTTCCTGTCGTTCGATGGTTTGACGGGCGATGTGTACGAAGCCACGTGTGGCCGTGACATTCTGAAGACCAAGCTCAAATGCGTGGAGCGCTGCCGTGAAGCGGGCGTGCAGGTTGTGCTGTGCATGACCATCCTTGCTGGCTTGAACGACGACCAGTTGGGTGATGTGCTGCGCTTTGCGCTTGAGAACTCCGATATCGTCGCAGGTTTGGCACTGCAGCCCGCCTTCACGTCGGGCCGTTTCAACGCCCGACAGGCTACGGGAATGACTGCAGGCGACACGATTTTCAAGCTGGCAGAGCAATCTGATGGCCTTATCAACGTTGAAGACATATGGCCGCTCGGCTGCAGCAATCCGCTATGCGACACCGGTGTGTTTCTCGTAAAAGGCCCGGCACCCGATGGTGTCGTCGAGCACGAAAGCGGGTTTTGGCCCGCCACGCAATTCATTACGGTTGACGAATACCATGAAGCGTACAGCCCTGACAGCCCGCAAGGCTCAGTCTTCTACGACATCCTCTCGAAGAAGGGCATCTACGTAGCCGATGGTCTTTCAATCGTTATCATGGACTACATGGATGCCTACACGATGGACATCCAGCGCTTACGTGAATGCTCGATGATGGTGACCGTGCCATCGGGACAAGCTATTCCGTTCTGCTCGTATCACTTGACAGATGCGAGTGGATGCCGTGTGTATCCGCCATGGATGAAAGAAGAGTTACGCGACGGTCCTGTTAAAAGCGAACTGATAACAAAGTATTTGTTGGGTGGAAGAGAATCAGATGAGTAACGAAGTCTCCTATTCGATCACGATTAACCGCGATGCTTGCATCAAGTGCGGGTTGTGCGAACGATTCTGCCCGACAGAGGTCTACATCATGGATGATGGTCCGCAGCCGGTCCATCCCGAATGGTGCTGGGGATGCGAGACCTGCTCGGGCAACTGCCCGAAGAATGCCATTACGGTTGAGATTAACCCGGATGCCTTGGCGGCAGAGGACGAGTATCCACGTGCAAAGCTCATCGATGAAGAAACTGTTGAAACGTACAAGGAGTGGGCAAAGACGCTTCGCGACGTCCTGCAGCTCCGTTGGCACCCTGTCGGCGTTCGCTTGATTCGCAAGGGAGAGCCGTTCCCGGAAGGTGTTCAGATTCCCAAGGAGCGCATGCGCTATTGCCAGTCGATGATGGCGGCGCGCCGTGGTGTTTCGCTTGTAATGCCAGCCAACCGCCATTCTTGCCCTGATGGAACGTCGATTCTGGGACTCACCGAAGTTCCGCCTAAACTTGCGTCAGGCGAGATTTACATCCTGTTCCACAAGCTTGACACGCAAGAGGCTGCCAGCCGTATGGTGAACGAGCGCCCGATGCTCGAGCCGTACTCGATGGAGGCCACGTGCGTCTTCCCGCTTGATGACCCGAAGGCGACGGTCGACGTCGTGTCCGTGATGGGCAACCCCGAGCAGATGATGTGGCTGTCTATGGCGACTTCTTACTACACGGGGCATCGTCATGATTTCCATGCCTCGGGATACAACTCGCACTGCGTCGAGGTAACGCTTCTTCCGATGCGCGACAAGAAGATCAACATCTCGTTCGGATGCTATGGCGGCCGTGCTTCGTCGGATGTATCGGACGACATGATGATGATGGGCATACCAGTAGAGCTCATGCCCGACGTTGTCCGCGGCATTCGCGAGCTTTCGAAGCGTGTCATTCCGCAAGAGCGCGATAAGATTTATTTGCCGCCAATGAGGAGTAACTAACAAATACTATCGATGCTTAATCATTGTCACGTCGTCGAATAGGAGGACAGCGCCTACAGCAGTTCAGCTAATCTAAGCCAAAGATTAGAATGTGCTTCACAAGCGGCGCAATCATCCTATTCGACGACGCGAAAATGACATCGACACACAGGTTATGGAGCGCAATTGACTGAGCTGTTTACCATACGCGATGCGAGGAAAGAGGACATGTTTCTCGTCGACCTGTATGCCAAGGCGGAGGGAATGGACAGGATTCCTGGAATTGAGCGTGTGCGCGTTGCGGTTAACGAGGACGATGAAGTCGTGGGGTTCTGTCGTTTGCAGGATGACGTGAATGGCATTGCCTATGTCAACCCCATCGTGACCTATGCTCCTTGGCGGGGATATGGTGTAGGAAAGGCGCTTATCGAGGACGCACAAGCTATCGCAGGCGAACTCAGGCTAATTTCTCGTGGCACGAGCGAAGGGTTCTACCGAAAACTCGGTTTCGTGGAAATGCCTTGGTCGGAAACAGATCAAGCAGCAGCCTCCGAAGATTGCGATACATGTCCGTATCGTGCCGAATGCGGCCCTGTTCCCATGCGACTTCCAGTCGAATAAAAGCGCAACGGAGTCTTGTGAGTTACCAGTCCACGTGAATCGAGTTGTCAGGAAAAGCCTTAGACGTAGTCCTCGATGTCAACCTGCATGAGGTAGACGTTCTCGCGCATTTTCTGAGCGGCGTTGCGAGAAATGCGGCCTTCTTCATAAGCCTGTTGAATATGGTCGAGCTCGAGTCTGAGGCCGAGACGCGTCAATTCAAGGTCGAGCTCAGAATTGCGGGCGATGGTCGTGACCGATGGGGCTGGGCCGCGGAGAAGCCGGTAAACACGTCGATATTCCATTGACAGCGCGCTGATCTTCTCAGATGGGAAATCCGAATCAACCATATCGTCCTGAAGCCTATTGATGACATGCTCTGCACTTCGAGCTTGGATAATGCGCATCGTCCGCCTCGATGGGTCTGAAACGGGGTCTTTCCCAGGCATTTTCCTTCTGAATTTGATCCACATCTTCCGAAGGACGATTTTGGAGC
>CACZIP010000244.1 GCA_902781245.1 uncultured Coriobacteriaceae bacterium
GGCAAGAAAGAGACTGGCCATTCAATCTGCGAGGAAGGCCATTACGTTTGCGACGCATGCCATCGTTCGCAGGGCGTTGACTACATCATGGGGTTGTGCTCGGGAAGTTTGTCGACCAATCCAGTCGAAATCATGAACGAAGCGATGAACGACAAGTCCATCTATCCAAACGGTCCCGAGCATCACACGCTCATCGGCGCGGCTCTTATCACGGCTTACGCCAATGCTGGCGGCAAGAACCCTCAGGGGGAACCGCTCGACAAAGACGCAGCTCTCGTAGAGCTCAAGAAGCGCAGCCTTCAGGTGCCGGGCGGCACGTGTGGCTTCTGGGGAACATGCGGTGCTGCGACGAGCGCCGGTCAGGCCATGAGCATCCTCAACGGTTCGACGCCCATGAAGATCGAACCGTGGGCTCAATGTCAAAGGCTCACGTCGATTATTCTCGGCCGTTTGGCGGATGTCGGGGGGCCGCGTTGCTGCAAGCGCACGGGTTATACCGCGGTGCTCACGGCTGTGCCGTTCATCAACGAGACCCTCGGCTCGAGCATGACGCTGCCGAGCGAGGTCACATGCTCGTTTTTCCAACGTAATGCGGAGTGCCGCCGCAAGGATTGCCCATTCTTTCCGGGCGCGAACGACGACGTGAGGAGGGCGTTTTTACCTGAGCAATAGGAATGGACGCTTCTCTTGAACAGAGGAAAAGAGACGAGCCGCCAATGTGGAAACATGGCGGCTCGTTCTTCAAAAAAGGGTGCAAGTTTGCAACTGGAGGGATGATGCAACTTGCTGTACTTCAGACCTTCTTTAATATAAGACTTTGTCTATTAAAAGACAATAACTTATTATCGAATTCATAGTTAATTGAAACGTTGCAAGCGCATGAAGCTCTTCCGCAGCATCGTGATTTCCGAATGGTGTTGCAAGGGGTTTCCAAGGGCGATGCCTTACGCTTAGACGAGTGTTTGTGTTTAATGGAAAGCAGTGTTAATGGCCGGTTCGGTGAAGAACGTTACTCCGAACGTATCAAAGGTGGACACTTGACTGCTTCAAGCGGGGAAAACGTATATGTATCGGCGCTCGAGCAGGCCGAGGATTACATCTGCAACAATGCGGAGTTGCTTGCTGCGCTTGACATCCGGGAAGGCGCGCTTCCCAAGTTGAAACCGCTTGGCATGGGCGAGCACAACCAGAGCTTCTGGTTCGCGCATCCGACGACGGGCGAGGAGTTCGTGCTTCGCGTAAACGTCGCCGCTCAGCCCTTTCATGACGATCAGGTGGCATATGAGTTTGCCGCACTTGAGGCTTTGGCGAAAAGTGGCAGGGCGCCGCGCCCGGCATACCTTGACAACTCGGCTGCCGCTTTGGGGAAAGGCGTGCTCGTCGAGTCCTTCTGCGAGGGCGACATGCTCGATTTCGATCACTTGCGCCCGGGCGACCTCCGCTGTGCTGCCCAGATCATGGCCGACGTGCATGCAGTTTCCGTGCCGCATGGCTGCAAGCTGCATAAGCCTGTCGACCCGTTGCGTGGATTGATGGAAGAATGCGTCGAGAGGTTCGAGCTCTATCGTCGCTCAGCCTTCGAGGATGCGCGCATCACGGGATGGACGAGTCGATTCCTCGAGGCATCGCAACGCGTGCTCGAGACCGCGCCTCCACCGCGCGATTGCGCGCATATCGTCAACACCGAGACGCTTCCCTCGCATTTCCTCATACCTGAGGTTTCGGCATCGCAGGCAGCTGCGAACGATGCGTCGTCAGGCGCTTTCTGCGCAAATCCCGGATACTTCGTCGATTGGGAGCGTCCGATCGTGGGCGAGGCAGCTCAAGACGTCGCGTACTTCGTCTCTCCGACGACGACGTTCTGGGATAGTGAGTACCTTTTCCCAACGAGTGGAATCGATTCGTTCGTCGAGAATTATTGGCGCGCAGTTGATGGCCGCTTCGAGCGGGATGGTTTCGACGAGCGGTTCCAACCGTGGCTCATGATGACGGCGCTTCGCAGCACGACGTGGTGCTGTCGAGCGCTCGTAACGTACAACGACCCGAGCGTTCATAAAACTGAGAAGACGGCACAGAAGCTGCCGGTGTACCTCTCGGACGACTTCATGGAGATGCTGGCCCGCGAGATCTTCCATCTTTAGGACGATGCTTGGGGTTTGTCGAGTTATTGAGCGGAACGGCGCGCTCGGGTGGTTTACCGGCTTCAGTCGTGCATAATTGGCAAGGTTTGCTTGTGTTTCGAAAGGTTTGCTTTGAGGGTTTTAGAGCTTGAACGGGTCCCGAATGCTCGCGATTTGGGTGGTATTGCCGCAGGTGACGGGCGCGTTGTGAAATCAGGTCTCCTGTTTCGCGGTTGTGCGCTCGCGGATGCGACGGATCATGACAAGGACGTTCTGTTCAACGATTTCGGCATTTCATGCGTTATCGATTTGCGGTGCGGATGGGAGCTCGAAGCTAAACCAGACCGCATTCCAGATGGAATCGAATACCTTCACATTCCGTTCTACGATCTCGAAAAGGTTGGAATCGAGTACACGGAGAGTTCGGAAGGCACGAAGACCGTCGGCCGCGATGTGGCGTGCGAGCCGTCCCGTTTCTACCGGTCGCTTTCAAACCGGCTTACGACAGCTCAGATGAAGAAGGCGCTCGACGAGGTGTTTGCCCGAACGACAGCCGGACGTCCAGTCTATATCCATTGCAGTGGAGGCAAGGACCGTGCTGGAATCATGTCGCTTCTCGTGCTCGAGGTGCTGGGCGCAACTCGCGAGGACGTTCTTGACGATTACCTGTACACCAACGTATCGCGCGATGCGCGCTACGACGAGATGTTCGCGCGCTTCCTGCGTCTTTCGGACGGCGATGAGCAGAGGGCGCATGAACTCGTTGTGGGTCATCGAGCGCTTCCCGAGAACATAGCGGCATTCTACGATGCCGTTGATGCCGAGTATGGGAGCTGGGATGCCTTTATGGGCGATGCACTCAACATGACGAAAGACCGCATCGACGTGCTGCGCGATTGTCTTACTGAACAGGTTAATTGCGCCTGAAGCAGGTAGCGGTCATCTTGGCGACGGGCGTGTCCAGGTCGTCTTTTACTTCAACGGTGTAGAACCCGAGGTTGCGGCCACTTTTGTCTACGTCGCACGTGGCGACGAGCGTGCTTCCTTTTGTGCTGTTCAGGTACTCGATCGTGTTGCTTACGGCGACCGTGGGGTTCTCCCCGATGTTGCATGCTATGGCCAGCGCGAAGTCGGCGAGCGTGAAGATGGCGCCCCCCATGACGTTTCCCATAGCGTTCAGGTGGACTGGTGCGATGTCGAACGCGCAAACAGCATGGCCGCGAGATGCTTCCAGCACGCGGCATCCACACGCCTCGGTCGCGAAGCGGTCGTTGCCGAACAGCTTGCGAACTTCTTCGACGGGGCAGTTCTCGTCAAGCATGGCGTCTCCTACTATCTACTTATCGTGTTTTGACTGTTCCAATCGAACCATTCAGAATGCGATGCAGTTACTGGCTGGGCAGGTATGTCGTCATGTGGCCTGAG
>CACZIP010000245.1 GCA_902781245.1 uncultured Coriobacteriaceae bacterium
GAAGCAGAATTCTTCTCATTTGGTACAAATGATTTAACACAAATGACATTTGGATTCTCAAGAGATGATGCAGCTAAATTCTTAGGAGCTTATTATGATAAGAAGATTTATGAACAAGACCCATTTGCAAAATTAGATCAAACAGGAGTAGGCCAATTAGTTCAAATGGCAGCAGAAAAAGGAATTTGCATCATTTCAGGTGGAGCAAAGGGCTGTGATTCGGAAGCGCATCGAGCCGCACTCGACGTTGGCGGGAAAACTGCAGTTTTTCTTGGGGGCGGATGCGACAAAATCTACCCAGCAGAACACTTTCAATTGTTTCAGGAAATCATCGACTCAGGTGGTGCGTTGGTAAGCGAGCACTCTTGGGATGTGAGTCCGCGTCCAGCATTCTTCAGACAACGAAACCGACTCATTGCCGGGTTGGCTGATGCGCTTCTCATAGTCGAAGCAGGATTACCGAGTGGAACTTTCGGCACAGCAGACGATGCGCTTGATTACGGCAAGGAAGTGTATGTTGTTCCAGGAGCTATAACATCGAATACGTCACGTGGATCCAACAGGCTTCTCCTTCAAGGAGCAACGCCCATCGTTGACGAGGACAGTTTCGAAGACGCTCTGTTCAACACGTTTTCCATGCTCAAAAGACCGGACGAGATGGTACTTGATGACGAAGAGGATGACCCGATAATTGCCGCCATACGCGCTGAACCGCTGTCTATAGACCAGCTTGAAGGAATTGCGAGAAGCGTCTGCGGTTCCGTTGATCCGTCAAGCTATCTTATGGAGCATATTGCGCTCGGAGAAGCGGGCGGCAAAATTGCGCGGCAGCCTGATGGGCGCTGGGGTCCCACTCTTCAAAACAAGACCGTGCGCAAATGATGACATGTTACACTTTTGGCTATGGCTAAACCTGTTTCCATCATAGGGGCCGGCCTTGCCGGCAGCGAAGCTGCATTTCAGCTCGCCAAGCGCGATATCGACGTCGTGCTCTATGAGATGCGCCCAGATAATCCAACGGCAGTCCACAAAACGGGAGATTGCGCCGAGCTGGTGTGCTCAAACTCACTCAAGAGCACAAAACCCGACAGTGCTGCGGGAATGCTTAAACACGAGCTCGAGACACTTGGTTCCGTTGTGTACAAAACTGCTCTGAAGCATGCCGTTCCAGCTGGAGGAGCGCTCGCTGTCAATAGGGTCTCATTTGCTCGAGAAGTAACTGAATTGATCGAGTCTGAGAGTCGCATCAATCTCGTACGTCGAGAAGTCGATTCAATTTCCGAGATCGTTGAAGAATCGAGTGCTGTCATTTTGGCAACAGGCCCTCTGACAAGCGACGCACTCGCTTCTTCGCTTGCAAGCTTGATAGGCGACGAATACCTTGCCTTCTATGATGCCGCAGCTCCTATAGTCATGGGCGAATCGCTCGACATGTCTACGATATTCAGGCAGAGCCGATACGAAGACCCTGGCGCCGATGGGGTAGCAGGCGATTACCTAAACGCTCCGATGGACAAAGAGGAATACGAACGTTTCATCGATGAGCTCCTCGCTGCTGATCGAGTGATCTCGCGAGACTTCGAATCTAAAGATCTCTTCCAAGCGTGTCAGCCTATTGAGGAAATAGCTCGTGCAGGTCGCGATGCCCCGCGATTCGGACCATTGAAGCCAGTTGGCCTGATTGACCCGCGGACTGGGCGTAGGCCTTGGGCTGCCGTGCAGCTACGCGCTGAAGATGCTTCGGGTACGTCCTACAACTTAGTTGGATTTCAAACGAATTTGAAGTTTCCTGAACAAAAGCGCGTTTTCAGCATGATTCCCGGACTCGAGAATGCTGAATTTGTCCGATATGGCGTCATGCATCGCAACACGTTTATCAACGCCCCGGAGCAGCTCGATTCGAGTCTCCAGCTCGTATCAGATAAGGCCCTTTCTTTATGCGCGCCCATATTCGTCGCTGGTCAGCTTGGTGGTACCGAAGGGTATTGCGAGGCGATACGGTCAGGGCTTCATGCGGCATTTTCGGTCATTTCAAAGCTGAAGGGAAGGGGCTCTGTGCCACTACCAACAGAAACGGTCTTCGGTGCGCTCATTGCCCATGCAACTTCTGATGAGACCGAAAACTATCAACCGATGCATGTCAACTTCGGAATTTTGCCGCCGCTTGATAATCCCATTCGAAACAAGCGCGATAGGTATGAAGCCTATCGAAAACGTGGCAATGATGCACTTGAATCATATTGTGCTGAATTGATTCGACAAGGCATATTGGAGGGTGCATGCCACGACGTGTGATGACGCGTGCATCGAAACGCGAAGCGCCTAAAGCAGATGAGCAAACCGCAACAAGCGAGCTGAAGGGAAAGACCCTCAGCCCTTCCGAACATGAGCTCATCGATGGTTTCATTGAGTCGCTCGAAGTAGAGAAAGGTTCTTCGGTTCATACTGCCAGATCGTATCGTAGCGATTTGGAATCCTTTCTGAGATGGTGCGAACGAAAGAACGTCGACCCTTTGCATGCAACGCATCGAGACATCCGCGCTTACTTAGGCGAGCTTGATGCAGCACGCTATGCACGCACGACCATAAATCGCCATTTATCCTCCCTTCATGGATTCTACGCATGGCTCAACGTCGTTGGAGCCTGTGATACCGACCCTTCGAGTGCGCTTTCAGGCCCTAAGCAGTCCAAGCATCTACCACATGTCTTGAAGCCTGCAGAAATGGCACGTCTTCTAAGCGTCTATGGTCCACGTACTATCGATGGGGAAGCGCACCAACAATCGGCTCTCGATTTGCGAAATCAGGCTATCCTCGAATTCCTATACGCTTGCGGAGCTCGAATCTCGGAAGCAGCGAATCTCACGATGAACGACATCGATTTCAACTCGAAGCTCGTCAAGTTGTTTGGTAAAGGGAGCAAGGAGCGCATCGTTCCGTTGCATGAGTTCTGCATCGATGCACTTGCATCGTATCTCGACCTGGCACGCGATGAACTATCGTGCGGAAAAGCATCCCAGTACGTCTTTCTCTCTTCAAGAGGGAATCAGATGAGCGCTGATGCCATGCGCAAGATGTTCAAGCAAGCCGTAGGTGTTGCCGGTCTCGATTCGAGCTTGTCTCCGCATGATATGCGTCATACTTTCGCAACTGACTTGCTCAATGGCGGAGCTGATCTCAGGAGCGTTCAAGAAATGCTCGGTCATTCGAGCCTTTCCACAACGCAAATTTACACTCATCTATCACCAAACAGGCTCAAAACGGCTCATCTTCAGGCTCATCCACGTGCATAAATTCCAGTCGTGTTTTTGCGATGTACTAGCGCCTTATGGCGAACAAATGTTTTATTCGCAATCATCTTAACATCTCCTGTAGAATACGGATTCGTGCAACGAATCGAGGAGAACCATGGGGCAGAACGCAATTGTCATCAAGGGTGCAAGGCAGCATAACCTCAAAAATATTGATCTTGAGATCCCACGTGATAAACTTATAGTTATGACGGGACTTTCCGGTTCGGGAAAATCCTCACTTGC
>CACZIP010000246.1 GCA_902781245.1 uncultured Coriobacteriaceae bacterium
CAATCTCGACAATTGACGATTCTAGGCGATGGCCGTTTCCTTCACGAAATCATCCCGCTATCGAAACGGCCGTTACACCAACTTTTGGAACGCGATCACGAAAAGGGGCAGTCCCTTTTCGTGGCAAATATGCAAGACTCCCAAACGTTACACGTGCATTGCGTAGATGCAGCGAGGATAGATGTCGTCTTGCAAGATGAAACCCTTTTCGGTCATCCCAAGCTGCTCGAGCGACTTCCGCCCTGCGACGTTGTCCGGATGGACAGCAGCGATGATCCAGGTTTTGTCCATCATGACCGCACGGTCGACGAGCTGCTTGCTCATGGAGAACATCAAGTTCTTTCCCCGGCACGACGGGTGCACGACGCAGCGCCCGATTTCGGCAACGTCTGCAGGATCCAGACCTGCTGCCTCCGCCTCGTGGCCGTGCACGAATGGATGGAGGAACAGGCCAGCGACTGCTACGAGGTGATCATCCTCGAAGTTGCCCACGAAACGCATCCACTCGAAGTCGAAGAAATGGTCCCTGACTTCTTGCCTGATGGGCGGCCACCAGTCCTTATGGGTTGCATTTGACTCCACGAACTCGAATAAACCTTCGAGCTCGTCTCTGTCGTTGTCGTCCAGATATCGGAAACTCATAACGCCTTTCCATAACGCATTTCAAATGCGAATCGAAATCCTATCGGTTGTCATCTACGGTATCAGCTGCGGTTGCCGTTTCTGTTTCTAGTCGGTGAAGTACTTCACGCCGCCCTCGAAGATGGGCTGGTAATTGGCGTCGGGGATGTTCTGGTACAAGCCGTGGCCGCTGCGCTCGGAGTGGCCCATCTTGCCGAACACGCGCCCGTCGGGGCTCGTGATGCCCTCGATTGCCAGCACCGAGCCGTTCGGGTTCGCACGCATGTCGAGGCTCGCCTTGCCGGCGAGGTCGACGTACTGCGTGGCGATCTGCCCGCCGGCCTTCAGCTGCGCCAACACGTCATCGTTCGCGACGAAGCGGCCCTCGCCATGGCTGATGGCCACGGTGTGGATGTCGCCCACCTGGCACTGCGAGAGCCACGGTGACAGGTCGGATGCCACGCGCGTGCGCACGATGCAGCTCTGGTGGCGGCCGATGTTGTTGAACGTCAGGGTGGGGCAGTCGGCGTCCATCGGACGGATGTCGCCGAACGGCACGAGGCCCAGCTTCACGAGTGCCTGGAAACCGTTGCAGATGCCCAGCATCAGGCCGTCGCGCTTCTGCAGCAGGTTGCGCACTGCCTCGGTGACGGCGGGGGCGCGGAAGAACGCGGTGATGAACTTCGCAGAGCCGTCGGGCTCGTCGCCGCCGGAGAAGCCGCCGGGGATGAAGACGATGTTCGAACTGTCGATGGCCTTCACGAGCGTTTCGGTGCTCTCGGCGACGGCAGCGGGCGACAGGTTGTTCACGACGAACACTTCGGCTTCGGCGCCGGCACGGCGGAACGCGCGCGCCGAGTCGAACTCGCAGTTGTTGCCGGGGAACACGGGGATGATGACCTTGGGCTTCGCCGTCAGGATGGCGGGAGCGGCCGGCTTGCTCCCTGCGTGGAACGAGATGGTCTCGACCTCTTCGCCAGCTCCACGGTAGGGGAACACGCTCTCGAGCTTGCTCTCCCATGCCTCTTGCAATGCGGCGAGGTCGACGGTTTCGCCGCCAGCGCGGATCTCGTACGCGTCGATCGTGGTGCCGATGAGCTTGACGTGCAGGTTGTCGGTCTCGGCCGGCGGCTCTGCACCGTCGGCGAGCTCGACTGCGAACGAGCCGTACGCGGGAATGAACCAGGTGGACGTGTCCATGGCGTCGTCGACGTCGAGGCCGATGCCGTTGCCGACGCACATCTTGAACAGCGCCTCGGCGTCGCATCCGTAGCCAGGTGTGGCAACAGCCAACGCGTTTCCGTCGGAAATGAGCTTCTCGACGGCGTCGAGCACCTCGAGCATGCCAGCCTTCTCAGGCGTGAGCCCGTCGGCCTCGTAGTACGGATGGATGCACACGACGCGATGGCCTGCGCCCTTGAACTCGGGCGACACGACGCGTTCGGTCGTGCCGACGCCCACGGCGAAGCTGACGAGCGTGGGCGGGACGTCGAGCTCCTCGAAGCTGCCCGACATCGAGTCCTTGCCGCCGATGGCGCCGATGCCCAGATCGACTTGCGCCATGAGCGCGCCCAGCACGGCAGCTGCCGGCTTGCCCCAACGGGTCGGGTCGGTGCGCAGCTTCTCGAAGTACTCCTGGAACGTCAGGTACATGGTCTCGCGCTCGAAGCCGGCGGCCACGAGTTTCGCAACGCTCTCGACGACGGCCAGATAGGCGCCAGTGAACTGGTTCTTCTCGGAAATGTAGGGGTTGAAGCCCCATGCCATGCCGGTCGTGGTGGTCGTCTCGTTGTTGACGGGAAGCTTCGCGATCATGGCCATCGAAGGCGTGAGCTGGTGCTTGCCGCCGAACGGCATGAGCACGGTGCCGGCGCCGATCGTCGAGTCGAAGCGCTCGGAGAGGCCTTTGTTCGAAGCGACATTGAGGTCGGTCATGACGGCGGTCATGCGCTCGGTAAGCGAAGCATCGGCAAGACCTGCCCATGCGGGCACGAACGGCTCGGCGGAAAGGATGTGGATGTCCTGGTACTTCGGAGCGCCGTTGCTGGCCAGGAAGTCGCGGCTGACGTCGACGATCGTGCTGCCGTTCCACGTCATGCGCACGCGCGGCTCCTCGGTGACGACGGCAACGGGCGTGGCTTCGAGGTTCTCGGCGTAGGCGAGCTCGAGGAATCGTTCGACGTCTTCGGGCGCCAGGTCGACGGCCATGCGTTCCTGGCTCTCGGAGATTGCGAGCTCGGTGCCGTCGAGGCCGTCGTATTTCTTGGGGACCTTGTTCAGGTCGATCTGCAGTCCGTCGGCCAGCTCGCCGATGGAGACCGAGACGCCGCCCGCGCCGAAGTCGTTGCAGCGCTTGATCATCTGGCAGGCTTCGGTGTTGCGGAACAGGCGCTGGATCTTGCGCTCGACGGGCGCGTTGCCCTTCTGCACCTCGGCGCCGCAGGTCTCGAGGCTCTCGAGCTTGTGTGCCTTGGAGCTGCCGGTGGCGCCGCCGATGCCGTCGCGGCCGGTGCGTCCGCCCAGAAGGACGATCTTGTCGCCGGGAGCGGGCGTCTCGCGGCGCACGTGGCTCGCGGGGGTGGCGCCCACGACGGCGCCGATTTCCATGCGCTTGGCCATGTATCCGGGGTGGTAGAGCTCGTGGACCTCTCCGGTGGCGAGGCCGATCTGGTTGCCGTAGCTGGAGTAGCCGGCTGCCGCCGTGGTCACGAGCTTGCGCTGCGGGAGCTTGCCGGGGATGGTCTCCGAGACGGGCACGAGCGGGTCGGACGCGCCGGTCACGCGCATGGCCTGGTAGACGTAGCTGCGGCCGGAGAGCGGGTCGCGGATGGCGCCGCCGATGCAGGTGGCTGCGCCGCCGAACGGCTCGATCTCAGTGGGATGGTTGTGGGTCTCGTT
>CACZIP010000247.1 GCA_902781245.1 uncultured Coriobacteriaceae bacterium
CGGAAGCACCCTGCTGCGAGCATATCAGGCAATCTGCTTCGCCATTTGGCGCTTCAATGCCAAGCTTGCGCAGGTCGGCCGCAAAGAACTTCGACTCCCTAGCGCGATTCGCCGCTGCAAGCGCCACCTTGCCATCAGGCAACGCACGCACGACAAGCAAAACATCGGAATCGGCAGCAACGCATGCAAGCGTTCCTCGGCGCAACACGGAAGACTTCTTGCGCAACGACCCGACAGCCTGGTAGAACTCGGTTAGATCTTCCCCGCAATCGGCTCGATCGCCCGCCCATGAGAACGTTGCACGGCAAAACGGGTCCCCACCGCCTTGCAATCCGCGCTCATCGCCGTAGTAAATGCACGGAGCACCAGGCAGCGCATACAGCAGCGTGACGATCATGCGCTGCAAACGAGCCGCCACCGTGTCCTGGGCAGCCGTAATCGACTCGGTCGCAGCGAGCTGCTCGTTGCGAGGAAGGTTCTTCACTTCACCACCCAAAGCGAGCACGCTGCGCATGCGTTCGACATCATGCGTGGACAGCAGATTCATGAGCACGCGGTACAACGGCCCCGGATAGTTCGCCTGCTGTTGCCTGAGATGCGCAGCGAGCTGATGGGCATCGATGTCGCCGAGCGCGAACCCAAGCAACGCGGAACGAAGCGGGTAGTTCATCACGGAATCGAGCGAGAGGCCCAGTGCATAGTTGCGCCTAACCCCGTAGCTCGTTTTCGTCGTGGGATCCTCCCAAACTTCTCCGATGACGATAGCGTCAGCATTCGCCGCCTTCACGGTTGAGCGTATGCCGGACAGCACGTCATCGGGCAGCTCATCTGCTACGTCGAGCCTGTAGCCGCGCGCACCTGCGGCAAGCCAATGGGCCAGCACGCCATCGCCCTGCCCCGGGTGCCCGAGAATGTAATCTTGCCAAGCCCAATTGCGCTCGTCGACTTCGGGAAGCGTTCGGTCACCCCACCAGCAACGGTACGGCACGCCGTTCTCTTGCTCGGTGAAGTCGTACCACGTGCGGAACGGAGACCATTCGCCCTGCATCGCCCCAGGCTCGTCATACGTACCCCGAGCATTGAAGTAGCGGCTGTCATCGCCGGTATGCGAAAGAACGGCATCCAGCACGATCGAAATGCCATGGTCGGCCGCATCGGTCGCCAAGCGCTTGAAATCCTCTTCGTCGCCGAGCAGCGGCTCGATGCGCTCGTAGTCCGCTGTGTCATAACGATGATTCGAGCGCGCTTCGAAAATGGGGTTCAGGTAAAGAACCTCGACGCCGAGCGACTCGAGATAAGGCAGCTTTTCACGGATACCCTCAAGGGTGCCGCCGTAGAAGTCGATCGGGTCATAGGCTTTCATGGCGGCCTTCAGCGCCTTTTCCTCAGGTGTCTCGACGCTCGTCTCCTCATCGTCAACAGCCACTTCGACATCCGCATCGAACGCATCGTCGACAGAAGGCTCGCCCAGCCATTCGACTGGCTCGTCCCAAGACTCATGCAAGTGCATGGGGCGGCCCATCGCCTTATGGTACTCAAGCCCCTCCCGGCGTATGCCCTCCTCGCCCCGAGCAAAACGGTCGGGGAAAATCTGGTACATGACCGCACCGGCCATCCAATCAGGCGTTACAAAAGAGGGGTCGTAAACGGTGATCTGGAACCCAGGCATGATTTCAGGCAAACCGAACGCACCGCTCGGACGCCCTGTCTTACGCCATTCCGCAAACTCCCAGCCTGTTTCTCCCCACTCGCCATCAACACCGGGAATTACAAGTTCGCCTGCAGTTGAACGCCCATCAGCACAGGGAACGTAATAGGCTATCGCCTCGTCGGTCAACGTCAGGCGAAATGCGTAGAACACGACATGGGGATGCGAAGCAATTTCGATCGTTGCGGCATATCCGACATCGAGCGGCGCCATCGGGAGTTCGTACCACGAAAAGTCATCGTCGCAAACCAGCACATCGACCGATGTCACTGTCTCACGCACTTGCGAGGCGACGCGCAGCAGCAGGCTGACTGCTCCACCACCGGCAAGCGCGCCTTGCGGCGATCGATCGCCGACGCGGCACGGATCGTGCCCAATGCTCCATTTCAGTAGTTCGTAAGGCATGCGCACCATTATAAGATCATCTCCATCGTAACGGAAGAATGGATGGAATGAGGCAAGCTGCCCGGCAACTTGCCTCATGACAACTCGCTTCGTTTGCCAAGCGCCAACGAGCTCGTTTCGTTTCGGCACCGGTTTGCGCGATAGCAGCGACTCGAACTGTGAAATCGTCCTGCCCTTTGGCCTAGCTCTTGACGAGAGGCTCCTCGATGTCGGAGAACTTGTCAGGATCGCCTTCCTCGCCAATCTCGGTCGGATTGCCAGAAGCCGTGAAATCATCATATCCAACAGGTTCTTCGGTTCCTCCCACATCGAGAAGGTCCTTCTCGCTGACCGCTTCGTAGTCTTTGTTGTTGAACACGTCCTTGTCGAGCATGCCGCTCAACTTGGCCATGCAAGTGGTCACAGCTGCATCGCCGGTTACGTTTATGGCGGTGCGACCCATATCGAGCAGACGGTCAATGCCCATGA
This sequence comes from uncultured Coriobacteriaceae bacterium, assembly GCA_902781245.1. Taxonomy (GTDB): domain Bacteria; phylum Actinomycetota; class Coriobacteriia; order Coriobacteriales; family Eggerthellaceae; genus UBA9715. The sequence continues at coordinate 2,582 of CACZIP010000247.1, forward strand.
TCATGGCAACGCCCTCGGCGGGAAGGCCGACCGATTCGAATACCATGGCCAGCATGATGGTGCCCACGCCCGGCACCCCCGCAGTTCCAATCGAAGCAGTCACGGCAGTGAGCACTACGGTAAGCAGCGCAGTGACCGATAGGTCGATGCCGAACGCTTGCGCGATGAAGATGACCGCCGCGCCTTGCATAATTGCCGTGCCGTCCATGTTGATCGTGGCGCCGAGGGGAATCGTGAACGAAGCGACCTTTGGGTCGACGCCGATCTTCTTCTCAAGGGTTTCCATATTTAGCGGGATGGTGGCATTCGAAGAGCTGGTCGAGAACGCGAACAGCATCACCGGCAGCATCTTCCGCAAGAATTGTAGCGGATTCAGCCGTGTGAACAGGAAAAGAAGCAGCATGTAGACGACGAGCAGCTGCACGAGCAAACCAAGATAAACCGTGCCAATGAATTTGATCATGGGCAAGATGCCCGTCAAGCCGAGATTTGCAAATGTGCGAGCAATCAAGCAGAAGATGCCAATCGGAGCCACTTTCAAAATCAGACCGATCATGTGCATCATCACAGCATTGAATTGGGTGAAGAACCGATTGACCGTGGCGACCTTCTTGCCGAGGCGCCCGAGAATGAACCCAAGCACCAGAGCGAAGAAGATAATCTGCAGCATCGTGCCATTGTTCATGGCATTGACGATGTTGGTCGGAATTATGTTGATGAGCATCTGGGCGAACGTCTGGTCAGTCGTAGTCGCAGACGGCTCGACCGCAACGATTGATGCCATATCAAGCCCGACGCCTGGCTTGGTCAGCTGGGCGAGCAAGATGGCAATGGCAACGGCTAGCGCAGTCGTGCACAGG
>CACZIP010000248.1 GCA_902781245.1 uncultured Coriobacteriaceae bacterium
TGCTCACGCTGCTTCGGAAGCGCACAAGCGTGGCGCGCGTCCCCGAAAGGGGCTGGCAGGTTATCGTTGGTGTCATCTTCGGGCTCATCGCCATTTACGGCACCGAAGCAGGCATTCCCTTGGACGGCGCCATGATGAACGTGCGTGATGCCGCGCCGTTGGCAGCTGGCCTGTTCTTCGGTGGGCCAGCTGGCATCATCGCAGGTCTTATTGGTGGAATCGAGCGCTGGCTTGCGGTGATGTGGGGCGTGGGAGAGTTCACCCGCGTGGCGTGCAGCTTGGGCACCATCTTCGCCGGCGTGTATGCGGCGGCACTCCGCAAGTACGTGTTCAACTACTACATTCCCAACTTGTCGTTCGCGTTCGCCACGGGCATCGTGGCCGAAGTGATGCATCTCCTGCTCGTGTTTGTCACGAACCTCGATCAGACGGCACGGGCTTTTGAGATCGTGCAGGCATGCGTGGTTCCCATGGCGTTCTGCGTTGCCTTGTCCACGATGCTTTCCTCGTTCGCGCTTCATCTACTGCACCACGAACCTTTGATAACGCCTGTCGGTGATCGTAACGTTGTGCGAATCCTCCATACCCGCATGCTCATGGCAATTGTTGTGGCGTTTCTTCTCACCGTGGGATTCACGTCCATTGTGCAAACGAGCCGTTCTCTTTCCGATACAACCGAGTTGTTGGAACTGAGCGTTGAAGACGTTGAACAAGACATCGTTGACGCATCGGACGAGAATTTACTCGAGATTACTGAGCGTGCTGCGGTAGCTATCCCCTCAGTCGCCGATGCGACCAGCGAGGAATGCAGGCGGCTTGCTGAAAGCCTCGACGTTGCCGAAATTAATGTCATCGATGCAAATGGGTTCATCGTTGCCAGCACGGCCCCCAAATTCATAGGTTTCGACATGGCATCCGGAGAGCAGTCGAGTGAGTTCCTCGTGCTGTTGCCGGGCAATGGGCAACAAGAGTTCGTCCAAGCTTACCGGCTCATTTCCTACGATGCCTCCACGGCGCGCAAGTACGCCGGCGTTTCCATCGAAGGCGGCTTCGTGCAGGTGGGGTACGATGCGCAGAATTTCGTCAACGACCTATCTGTTCAAATCGAGTCGTCTGTTAAAAACCGTCATGTGGGACAAGGGGGAGAGCTTGTTGTCATCGACGAGGTGGGCGCGGTTGTCAGCACGCGTGGCGACATTGCAGCCGAGTCGGATGCGCGTTTAACTGCCGACGTTGAGGCGGCAGATGCCGGGCAGCTTTTCACCACGACGTTCGCTGGCGAGGAATGCTTCGCCACGTATCATGAAGTCGAAGGGTATCGAGTTATCGCCCTTTTGCCCGTTTTGGAAGCTAACGCATCCCGCGATTCCTCGCTGCTTCTCGTTGTGCTCATGGAGGTAATCGTCTTCGCGGCCCTGTTCCTGGTCATCCACGCTGTTGTGAAGCTCGTCGTTGTGCGCGGAATCAGACGGATGACTGTTCAGCTGACCCAGATCACGCAGGGTGATTTGGATGTCGAGATCGATGTGCGTGACGCTACGGAGTTCACGTCGCTTTCCAATGACATAAACTTGACGGTCGGAGCATTGAAGACGTCTTTGGCAACCGTGCAAGCCGACCTCGATATGGCTGCAGAGATCCAAGCAAACGTGCTTCCGACCATCACCCGTGTCATTTCGGCGCGAGATGAGATCGAGCTGTTCTCGAGCATGGAGCCCGCCAAGGAAGTGGGCGGCGACTTCTACGACTTCTTCATGATTGACGACGACCATCTTGCGCTTGTCGTGGCCGATGTGAGTGGAAAGGGCGTGCCGGCGGCGTTGTTCATGATGCTGTCGAAGACTGTCATCAAGATGGAAGCGCTCTCCAACCTCGACCCCGCTTCGGTGCTCATGCGCGCAAATGCGGACTTGTCAGAGAAGAACGACGACGACATGTTCACCACTGCTTGGTTGGGCATCTTCGAGATGTCGAGCGGCATTTTGACGTATGCCGACGCGGGGCATGAAAAGCTTGCCCTGTTCCGCGATGGAAAATGGGAGCTGCCTCCCAAGCCGAACGGAGCTGTTGCACTTGCCGTATTCACGCAGGAGGACTACGACGGACTTCCTGAGAAGTACCGTTTCCGCAACCATACGGTGGTATTGCAGCCGGGTGATGCTGTATTCCAATATACTGACGGTGTGACAGAAGCCACCGATGCTCAAGAGGAGCTGTTCGGCGAAGAGCGGCTCGTTGACGCTCTGAATGAAGCGCCGAGCGCCTCTCCTGGTGACATTCTGCCATTCGTGCGAGAACGAATTTCCGAGTTTGTGAAGGATGCTCCGCAGTTCGACGATATAACCATGCTCGGATTGCGCTACATTGGCAAGAAAACTACCGATGGCGGGGGAGACGAAGAAGACCATTAAGCTGTTTAAGGCAACTGAGCCTTTGGATGGTTTGATTGGCGAGAATAATAGGACAGGAGTAGAGCATGCTTGAGATTAGCAACACCGTTAACGGGGATGTAAGCGAAGTCAAGCTCGTGGGACGGCTTGATGTGAAAGCTGCGAAGAATGCCGATCAGGCCTTTGCACAGGCTGTGGAAGCATCGAAAAACGTTGTGCTCGACATGTCCGAGCTCGACTACATTGCGAGCGCAGGTTTGCGCGCGTTGAAGCGCCTGCGAAGCGATGTGGACGCAAAAGGAGGCACGTTGGTGCTACGTGACGTCCAAAGCAATGTCATGGAGCTTTTCGAGATGACCGGCTTTGCGGTCATGTTCACGTTCGAATAACCAGTCGAGGAAAGGCTGGGCACATGAGGAGCATCATCGTTCCAGCAAACGATGAAGATCCGACCCCGGTCATCGAGTTCGTGAGCGAGGAGCTTGCTCAATACGACTGCTCGTCGCGGACGCTCTACCAGATCGAGGTTGCCATAGAGGAGATTCTCGTCAACATCGTGAGTTATGCTGGGCTTGCGGAGGCTGACGGCATAGAGATTCGATGCGGGGTCTTCGAGAGCCCGTTGCGCGTTATTTTGCAATTCCTTGACAGCGGCATTCCCTTTGATCCGCTGGCGAAAGAGGATCCCGACACGTCAATCGAAGCGAACATGGAACGAGAAGGCGGCTTGGGGATTTTCATGGTCAAGCAACTTATGGACGACGTCTCGTATATCTATGAGGACAGGAAGAACGTACTTACGATCCAGAAAAACTTGTAGTGTTGCTTTCTTATGCGGCCGATATGAAGACTTCATTCTTGGTTACCGTTTGGAAACCCATTTACCAGTGCGGTGATGGACAATAGGCAAGATTTGTTTTCAAACGAGTTGTTGAGCCGCGAGACGTGCGTGACGTGAAGGCGCAATAGGAGCGCCGATAGCGCGGTTGATGAAGGGATTGAAACGACATGGCCAGATTAGAGCGAGATTCTGAG
>CACZIP010000249.1 GCA_902781245.1 uncultured Coriobacteriaceae bacterium
GTCATCGGGTCGCTTGCCGAAGACGTCTTCGGGAAAGCGATGACGTCGCGGATGGAGTCCTTGCCGGCAAGCAGCATGACCAAGCGGTCGAGGCCGAGCGCGATGCCGCCATGCGGCGGAGCGCCAAGCTCGAGCGCATGGATGAGGTGGCCGAACTTGTCGTCGATCTGCTCGTCGGAAAGACCGCAACGGCGCAACACGCGACGCTGCAGTTCGGGCGTGTGGATACGGATGGTGCCGCCACCAGCCTCGAAGCCGTCCATGACCAGGTCGTACGAATAGCTGCCGCACTCGAGCGGAGCATCCTCGATCTTGTCGAGGTCTTCCTCGCGGATCATCGTGAACGGATGGTGCTCGGCAGCGTACTTCTTCTCTTCCTCGTCGTACCTGAACATCGGGAAGTTGACGACCCACAGAAGCGCATGGCCTTCGCGCGGAATCTCGAGACGGTCGGCCATGTGCATACGCAGCGCGCTGAGCACGGCGTTGGCGATTTCGGGCTTGTCGGCCGCGAACAGCAGCAGGTCGCCAGGCTCGACGCCCATGGCTTCCTTCAGGTTGGCATAGACATCATCCTCGAAGAACTTGATGATGGGGCTCTTGCCTGCAAGCTCGGTGTCTTCGTCGGTGTAAGCGATCCAAGCCATGCCCTTGGCGCCGTTTGCAGCTGCCAAGTCGCCCAGCTTCTCGACGTCGCCACGAGACCAGTTGCCGGCACCCTTGCAGTTGATGGCCTTGACCACACCGCCGGCCTCGACGGCCTTGGCGAACACACCGAAGCCGCAACCGCGCACGATCTCGGTGAGGTTCACAAGCTCCATGCCGAAACGCGTGTCCGGACGGTCGCAGCCGAAGCGCTCCATGGCCTCGGCATACTGCATGCGCTGCAGCGGGAAGGGATGCTCGACGCCCACGGCCTCGAGGGTTTCCTTCATGACGTCTTCCATCATGTCGATGACGTCATCGCCCTGCACGAACGACATCTCGATGTCGACCTGCGTGAATTCGGGCTGACGATCGGCGCGCAGGTCCTCGTCGCGGAAGCAGCGGGCGATCTGGTAGTAACGCTCGACGCCACCCACCATCAGCATCTGCTTGAACTGCTGCGGGCTCTGCGGAAGGGCGTAGAACTTGCCCGGGTTCGGACGGCTCGGCACGATGTAGTCGCGTGCGCCCTCGGGCGTGGAGTTCGCGAGGATGGGGGTTTCCACCTCGATGAAGGCACGCTTGTTAAGCGCCGCGCGCATGGCCGTGACGACCTGGTGGCGAAGCTTGAGGTTCGCGAGCATCTCGGGACGGCGAATGTCGAGGTAGCGCCACTTCATGCGCGTGGTCTCGTCGGTTTCGATGCCGTCTTCGATGGAGAACGGCGGCGTGACCGATTTGTTCAGCACCTCGATCGAGCTGGCCAGCACCTCGATCTCGCCGGTCACCATGTTGGGGTTGACGGCGTCTTCGCCGCGCTCGCGCACCTTGCCGGTAAACATCAGCACGTCCTCGCGGCTGAAGTGCTCGGCGATTGCAAATTCCTCGGCGGTGACGCAGTCGGGGTCGACGACGACCTGGGTGTAACCATCGCGGTCGCGCAGGTCGACGAAGATCAGACCGCCGTGGTCGCGGTTGTGCCACGCCCAACCGGTCAGCGTGACCTCGCGGCCGCAATCTTCCTTGCGCAGCTCGCCGCATGTAGCGGTATGCATGCAGTATTCGTTCTTCAAATCGGTCATCTGTTAAACAGCTCCTCGCAATACGTTTTCACAAAAACTGGAATATTGTAGCGCGCAATCGCGCAACAGCAGCAGCTTTGCGTTCTTTCCCCATATACTTTCGCAAATTGAAACGAAACAAACGCGTTGGAGCCCTGTTCTGATAGGGAGCCCCCTGTTACAGACCAGTCCCTACCACGACCAAAGTCACTTCACGCGCGCGATGATAAGCCCGAGACTTGCGATGCCCATCAAAGCCGAGAAGGCGAACGCAACCTGATACGGCACGGCAACCCCGACAGCCCCATCGGCGGCAAATGGCAGAAGCGCCGCCACGCAGAACACCATGATGGCCGTGCCGAACGTGGCTGCTACTTGGCGGATGACCACTTGCGCCGAACTGCCGTGGCCGATGAGCGGACCTTTCAACCCTGCAAGCGAAAACGTCAGCAATGGGCCAATCAAGCCCGACACGCCAATGGCGCGCAGGGTCTGCCAAATCGACAACATCCAAAGCGGCGTATCGCTGCTGACGAAACAACACAGCACCGCACCAACCGCAAGGAACGTTCCGAAAATGAGCGCCGAGAAGCGGGGCGACGTCTTATCGGCCAGAATGCCCGAAAGCGGGTTCACGAGAATCGCCGTGAAGACGGTCGGGAACGTCACCAGCCCTGCATCGAGCGACGTGCCGCCCAGAACATCTTGCACATAGAGCGGTATGACCAGCGTGACTCCCATATAGCAGGCGAAAAGGAACACCGCCGCCATGAGGCCGGCATTGAACTGTCGCGACTCAAAGATGCGCAGGTCCATGAGCGGATACTCGACATGTCGCTGCCGACGCACGAACAGGAAAAGGCACACAGCACCCACGGCAACGGGAATCCACACCCACATGCTCGCGAAACCGTATGTGCTGGCTTGCGACAAGCCGAGCAGCACCCCGCCGAAGCCGAGCGTCGAGAGGATGAACGACAACGTCTCGAAACGCGCTGCGCCGTCTCCCGAGGCTGGATGCCTGACTACCAGGAAAGTGAGCACGATCAGCGTGGCAGACAGGGCGAACAGCAACAGGAAGAAACTGCGCCAGCCAAATGCGCTGTCCATCGCGCCGCCGACCGTCGGCCCCACGCTCGGTGCGAACCCGAGCGCAATGCCCGCTATGCCCATCGCGGTGGCCTGCTTGCCAGGAGGGAACTTGGTCATGCAAATCGTCTGGTTCTTGGGGATGAGCAGGCCGACGGAAACCGCCTGCAATATGCGTCCAAGCAACATCGAGAAAAACTCGGGGGACACGAAGTCAAGTAATGACCCTACCGCAAACAGCCCGAAACCGAGCAACATGTACTGGCGGTCGTTAAGCTTCTGCATGAGGAACGTCGCGATGGGCACGGCCACGCCCAATACAAGCATGTAGCCGGTGGTGAACCACTGCCCGACGTCGACTTCGACACCGAACTCGTTCATCGTCGACGGAAGCATCGCGTTGAGCCCCGTCTGCGATAGGTTGCCGAGCGCTGAACCAATGGTCACAAGCGCGAACATGGCATATGCCGCAGCGCGCGATTCTGGTTGTTTGCTTGTTCGGTCGGTGTTCTGCATTCGCTTATGATACCGCCGTTCGTGCCATTGGGGACAGGCCAAATGTCTCGTGTGGTTTTGGTCGGCGATTAACAAAACGCCGAACAAAACCACACGAGACATTTGG
>CACZIP010000250.1 GCA_902781245.1 uncultured Coriobacteriaceae bacterium
TGAGCACGGCGGACAGCCAGCTGCTCGCCTCGTCGTCCGCCTTCGCGAGCGATATCTACAAGACGACCTTTCGCAAGGACGCCTCCGACCGGGAGATGCTCTGGGCGGGCCGCATCGTGGTCATCGTGATCTCGGTCGTCGCCTATCTCATCGCCGTGAACCCCAACAGCGGCGGCATCATGGCTCTGGTCTCCAACGCCTGGGGCGGCTTCGGCTCCGCCTTCGGCCCCGTCATCCTGCTCGCGCTGCACTGGCGGCGTCTGACCTACTCCGGCGCGGTCGCGGGCGTGACGGTCGGCTTCGCGGTCGATGTGCTGTGGTACGTGTTCCTGTCCTCGTCCACCGGGCTGTATGAGATTCTTCCCGGCTTCCTCTGCGGGCTGCTCGCGGCAGTGATCGTCTCGAAGCTGAGCAAGGAGCCCTCCCAGGAGGTGCTCGATCTCTTCGACCGCGCAATGAAGCCCACAGACTGACCCGCAACCCAATCAAAAAACCGCCGGCAGCCAACAGTTGCCGGCGGTTCGTTGTCGTTTTTGACACTTCTCCCCTTGCTTTTTGCCCTGAAGTGTGCGACAATGACGGCAGAATTTGGAGTGGAAGCAAGGAGCATGTATGGACAATCGCAATCAAGGCAGCAACACCAGAGGACACCTGATCGCCATCGTCATGGCGCTCATCATCGGCGTCATCGGCAGCGGCATCTGCGTGTACGCCCTCGGATACATGATCGATTTCCAGGCCCATGAGCCAGAAGGTGCCAAGGACAGGCGCCCCACGTTCTTCGCGCTCATGTTCCTGTTCCTCTCGGCGATGTTCGTCATCGTGTTCTCGAACAACATGGTGTGGATGTTCACCGGCTGGGAGGTCACGACCGTCTGCTCGTTCCTGCTTATCGGCTACACGCGTACAGATGAAGCCATCAACAACGCATTCCGTCAGATCATCATGAATCTGCTTGGCGGCATCGGGTTCCTCGTCGCCCTCTACATCGCGACGATTCAGATGCACACGATTTCACTCGACAGGTTCATCCTCGAAGGTCTCATGCATCCCGAGATTGCAGCGTTGCCCGTTTGCGCGCTTGCTTTCGCCGGCCTTACGAAAGCTGCTCAGATGCCGTTCCACACATGGCTGCTCGGCGCGATGGTGGCTCCTACGCCCACTTCGGCATTGCTCCACTCCTCGACCATGGTCAAGGCGGGCGTCTTCCTGCTTATCAAGCTCGCTCCGCTCTTCCTCGTGTGCCAGGTTCCCGGCACCATGGTCATCCTCATCGGTGGCATCACATTCATGCTCTGCTCGTTCATGGCAATTTCTCAGACGAACGCGAAGCGCGTCCTCGCATACTCGACGATTGCAAATCTCGGCCTGATCACGGCGTGCGCCGGTGTCGGCACCCCCGAGGCGATCTGGGCAGCGATATTGCTCGTCATATTCCATGCAGCTGCCAAGTCCTTGCTGTTCCTGTGCGTCGGCACCGCCGAACACCACATCGGCAGCCGCGACATAGAGGACATGGACCTGCTGTTCGAGCGCATGCCGCGTTTGGCGCGCTTTATGATGCTCGGCATCATGTGCATGTTCATCGCACCGTTCGGCATGCTGATTGCGAAATGGGCCACGCTCGTCTCGTTCGTCGAGACGAAGCAGGTCGTTCTCATCATCTTGCTGGCGTTCGGTTCTGCGGCCACGTTCATGTTCTGGGCGAAATGGCTCGGCAAGCTCTCCGGCATTGCAGGCAGGCCGCAAAACGTCGAGATGACGGTTCACCCATCAGAGTGGATCTCCCTCATCGTCATGGCTGCCATCGCGATCGTAGCCTGCATCGTGCTTCCGATCATGTCCCATACTATGGTTGAGCCGTATCTCGTCGGAATCTACGGCCAGCTTGGCCAGGACATCTCGGTTGACAACCTGTGGATATCGTCGATCCTTGCAGTCTTCGTACTCGTCGTGCTGTTCGGGGGCGTCAACTCCTCCAAGAAGAAGCGCGTCGGCGTCTACCTTGCAGGCGTGTCGACCGATTCGGACACCCGCACGTATCGCAACAGCCTCTCCGGCGAGAGCATCGCTACCTCGCGTAACCTCTACCTCGACTCTATCTTCGGCGAGGCGCGCATTAGGCGCACGGGCGAAATCGTCTGCGCAATCGTAATCATATTCGCACTCGTGGCCAGCGGCGTCGTTCCGCCCATGTTCTACTAAGAGGAAGGTGATGCGAAAATGACCTTCATAAACACACTCATTGGCACGGTAGCATTCGCGATTCTGGCACCAATTGTCGGGTGCCTGCTCGCGGGACTCGACCGCATCATCTCTGCGCGCATGCAGGGTCGTGTCGGTCCTCCGCTTCTCCAGCCTTATTACGACGTCCGCAAACTCATCGACAAGGATGACGTTACGGTCAGCGGCGTCGACGGTGTCTACATGACCTGCGCACTCGTCTTCACTGCATTTGCCGGTGGAATCTTCTTCAGCGGCGGCAATCTGCTCATGAGCGCTTTTATCATCACGATGGCTGCTCTGTTCTTCATCATGGCCGCGTACAGCTCGCGTAGCCCGTATGCCGAGGTCGGCGCTGGGCGCGAGACGCTCCAAGTCATGTCGTACGAACCGATGGTTCTGCTCATGGCCGTGTGCTTCTTCATGGCAGCCCACTCGTTCAACGTGGGAGATGCGTTCAAGCTGAATATGCCGGTCATCACTCTGATTTGGCCTGCGTTCATCGGCTTCTTGTTCATCCTCACGATCAAGCTGCGCAAGTCCCCATTCGACATCTCGACTTCGCATCATGCTCATCAGGAGCTCGTAAAGGGCACGACAACCGAGATGAGCGGTAAAACGCTTGCAAAGGTCGAGATCATGCACTGGTGCGAGAACGTGCTGTTCCTAGGCTGGACGGGCATGTTCTTCCTCTGGGGCGGCCCGCTTTCGATTATCTTGGCGGTCGTCGTCGCCCTGGCAGCTTGGTTCTTCGAGATTTGGGTCGACAACAACTTCGCACGCGTGAAGTGGCAGCTCATGCTGAAAAGCGCGTGGATCGTCGCATTGGTGTGCGGCGGAGTGAACGTCGTCTTCCTGGCGATGCTGTAGAGGGGGAGTGAAATGGGATACGCAACAAAATCACCGTGGGTCATCCACTATGACGCATCAAGCTGCAACGGCTGCGATATTGAAGTCCTCGCAGCACTTTGCCCCGGGTTCGACGTCGAGCGTTTCGGCATCATCAACACCGGCAATCCCAAGCATGCGGACATTTTCCTCGTCACCGGATCGGTGAACGAGAGGAACATCTCCGTCGTCAAGCAGATATACGATCAGATGGTCGAGCCGAAGGTTGTCGTTGCATGCGGCACATGCGCCTGCTCAGGCGGCAT
>CACZIP010000251.1 GCA_902781245.1 uncultured Coriobacteriaceae bacterium
TGGACGCTGCCGGCTGACGATGCAGTCATCTTGCATCCAGAAGAGAATTACGTCGCAGTGGCCTACGACGGCCGTGCCATCATCATGGCTGAAGCACTCACCGAAAAGCTCATCGAGAAATTCGGTTGGGAAGGTGCCACGGTCGTTGATGGATGGAAGATGAACGGCACCGAGCTCGCTTACCACCGTTACAAGCAGCCGATTTTCGCCGACCAGGGCGAAGAAGGCGTTTTCATCTATGCCGATTACGTCACTATGGAAGACGGTACGGGCATCGTCCACACCGCTCCTGGCCATGGTGTTGACGACTACTTGGCTGGCATGAAGTTCGATGTGCCGGTCATCATGCCGGTCGACGATGACGGCCATTTCTACGAGGGCGAGGGCATCGGGTTCGGCGGCCCGTTCAGCGGAATGGAAGTCAACGAAGCCAACCCGGTTATCATCGAGTGGCTCCGCGAGCGCGGCATGCTGATCATGCACGAAGACATCAATCACAGCTACCCGCATTGCTGGCGTTGCCATGAGCCCGTCATCTTCAGGGCCACGAGCCAGTGGTTCGTCTCGATGGATGAAACGGGGCTGCGCAAGGCGGCTTCGAAGGCCATCGAAGAGGACGTGCAATGGATTCCCGCCTGGGCATCTAACCGCATCGGCGCCATGGTTGCCGAGCGTCCCGACTGGTGTATTTCACGTCAGCGTTCGTGGGGCGTTCCCATCCCGGTGTTCACCTGTTCGAAGTGCGGCGAGACTGTTGCGACTGAAGAAACGTTCGATGCGGTCATCAAGCTCTTCTACGATAAGGGTGCTGATGCCTGGTTCACGCTCAAACCTGCTGACTACTTGCCGGCTGATACCTGCTGCGCGAAGTGCGGTGCGGGTGTTGATGAGCTTGAGCCTGAGAAGGACATCCTCGACGTGTGGTGGGAGAGCGGCGTCTCTCACGTTGGCGTCTTGAAGCATCGTGCCGACGAGGGCGTAAGATGGCCTGCTGACATGTATCTCGAAGGCTCCGACCAACACCGTGGATGGTTCCAGAGCTCGTTGCTGACGAGCGTGGGCGCCTATGGCGAGCCTCCGTACAAGAGCGTCATGCACTGTGGTTTCACGGTGGATGAGAACGGCGAGAAGATGTCGAAGTCCAAGGGCAACGGCGTCGATCCTGCTGATGTTATGAGCAAATTCGGTGCCGACGTCCTCAGGCTCTGGGTTGCATCTGTCGACTATTCTCAAGACGTCTCGATTTCCGACAACATCCTCAAGCAGGTTTCCGATGCCTATCGCAAGTTCCGCAATTCGCTGCGTTTCCTCTTGGCGAATCTGAGCGATTTCGGCACCGAGGACATGGTTGCTTCGTGGGACGACCTCGAGCCCATCGACAAATACTTCATGGCAAAAGCCTACAGTTTGCTGCGTGAGTGCGAGGAAAGCTACGATACGTACAAGTTCTCGGGCGTGTACCGCGCTTGCTACGACTTCGTCAATGATCTGTCAAGCGTCTACATGGACGTCGCAAAGGATCGCCTCTATTCCGAGGCGCCTGAATCTCCACGTCGTCGTGCCGTGCAGACCGTGCTCATGAACATCCTTGAAGTCCTCGTCCGCGTTCTTGCGCCTATCCTGTCGTTCACGTGCGACGAGGTTTGGGAGTATTACCCCGAAGCGTTGCGTCATGGTGATGATTGGCCGACGAATGTCCAGCTTGCTGGTTGGCCTTCTCGCGACGACTTCTATCCTGCTCTTCCTGCTGACGACGGCGCAGCCGACGTCGAGAAGTTCTCAGTTGCCATGGGCGTGCGCGAAGTTGTCACGAAGGCGCTCGAGGAGTCGCGTGCAAACGGCGCGGTGAAGAAGAGCCAGGAAGCCGCCGTCAAGGTGACGGTTCCGGCAGACATGATTGCAGATGTTTCTTCATACGATCCTGCCGTTTTCGAAGAGCTGTTCATCGTTTCGGGGGTCGAGTTCATCGAAGGCGAAGAACTTGCTTGCGAGGTCGTGCCAGCCGAGGGCGAGAAATGCCCACGTTGCTGGAATTATCGCGAGCTCGGTGGAAACGAGAACCATCCTGCTGTGTGCAAGCGCTGCGGTGATGCGCTCGACGCGATCGGGTTTGACGAAAGCGAGTAGAGATTCGCATTGGCGTCTCTAAATGACACAACCAAATCTAAGGGGACGGCCGCGAAAGCGGTCGCCTTCTTAATCATCGTCATCCTATGGGTGTTGGTTGACCAACTCACTAAAAGCCATTTCGCCGACATGCAGCCTGGCAGCATATTGGCAGGTCCCTTCTTGGGGCTAGTCGATATCAGGCTTGTGCACAACACGGGTGGTGCTTGGGGAATATTCTCCGATTCGACGTTTGGGCTGGGTGTCTTTTCGCTGATAGTTTGCCTTGCAATCGCTGTGTTTTTCTTTGCGACGATCAAGCAAACGAGCAGACTGCAGACGATAGCTTTTGCACTCATTGTCGCCGGTGGAATCGGGAACGCCATCGATCGGTTCATGCAGGGGTATGTCGTCGATTTCATCGAGTTCAGTTTCTTCGATTTCCCTGTGTTCAATGTTGCCGACATTGGCGTGACGTGCGGCTTCGCGTTACTCGTCATCTCGATGCTCGTGATGATGAGGGCTGATGGAAGCGAAGGTGACCGCTAATGCCATCACGTTGCTATGTTGCCACCGCACAAGACGAGGGAGTGCGGCTCGACACTCTCATGGGCGAGAGAGGCCTCTATCCCAGCAGATCAGCTGCAGCACATGCCATAGATGATGGGAAGGTGCTCGTTGCAGGCAATCTTGCATCGAAGAAGACAAAGGTTCACGCTGGTGCAGCAATCGTCTATGAGGTTGACGAGCAGGTAATTGACACTCCGCTTGTCGGCGAGCCTATCGATTTAGACATTCGCTACGAAGACGACGACATGATCGTGTTGTCGAAGCAGGCTGGTCTCATCTGCCATCCATCTGACGACCACCGCGATGGCACGCTTGTGAACGCGCTCATCTATCGTTACGGTGCAGACAATCTTTGCAACGTTCAGGGCGAGAAAGATCGCTTGGGCATTGTCCATCGCCTCGACATGGACACGACGGGTCTTATGATGGCCGCAAAGACCGATGTTGCTGGTGAAGCGCTCATGGCTGCAATCCAAGACCATGTCGTGGACCGACGCTACAAAGCGCTGGTGCATGGTGTCATTTCGCTCGAGAAGGGCATGATCGACGCGCCGATAGCGCGTCATGCCAAGGATCGGACACGCATGGCGATCCGCGATTGCGACAGTGCGCGTGAAGCGATCACGACATTCACGGTGCTTGAGCGGTTCGAGCCGGGTCCGAAAGACAACG
>CACZIP010000252.1 GCA_902781245.1 uncultured Coriobacteriaceae bacterium
GTCCTCGCTCCCGCTGTGCCTTCACTCCGCACAGCTTCGAAAAGGAAGCAGAGCGTACGCATCTGGCCATTCTGCGGCTTTATTGGGCGTGTTAGTCGAGTGGGAATTGTTCCACGAAGTCCATCAGCTTTTGCTGGGAGTGGATATCGAGCTTGCGGTAGATGTTGTAGATGTGGCTCTTGACCGTGTGCGGAGAGATGAAAAGCTCTTCTTGGATATAGGCGGCGTTGCGCCCTTTCGCCAAGAAGCCCAGGATCTCGGTTTCGCGTGGCGACAGTTGGTAAAGCTTGGCGACCGCCGCACAACGCGCCTCGAACAATTCGCTTTCGGACGTGTCGACCGTGACCACCGTGGTGGTGACTTTCTCACCCGTAGGCGACTCGCCACTCGCTGGGTGGTGCGACGCGTTGGGCAGAAACACCATGATGGTCAAGACGAGCACAATAGCGACACCCAGCCTGAGATACATGAACATGGGCGAATGGGCGCCAAACGTCATGGTGAAGATGACCGCTAGAAGCCAACCAATTGCGAAGCCCGAAGCAGGAATCGCAAGACGCGAGGGAATCTGACGGAACAGTGGAGCATCATGGGCGATGACTGCCTTTTTAACCAAGTAAGCATAATTGATGGCTGTGAATAACGCCCACGCTGTTGTGACAATGCACGAGCAGATGAGCTGGCCAGTATACTCGACAAAAGGCATGATAATGCAGGCTATTACGGTCACCACGACGAGTGCACGCTGATAGACGATAATCGAGAATTGCCGATCGGCAATCGAAAGGATTGCGACGGCAAGCGCACCGACCAGGCTTGAGATAAGGCCGAGCAACACTGCCTCCGACCCGCTGTTAAACAAAAACACGAACGTGAGTGCGAACACAACGCCGAACATGAAGAACGACGGCTCGATTTCCTTCGTGAACCGCCAGGTATCAGCAACAGATTCGAGAGGCGCACGTTCTGAATTGCCTGGTGCGTGCCTCGAGGAATACGACAACAATCCGAAGCTGCCAGCTATGAAGACGAGCGCGAAGATGGGCTGCATGGTCGTGGGCGTGAACGCGACCAAAGCAAACAACAGACCACCTAAAAAGAGAGAAAGCCCGGTGAAACGACCGAAACTAATGGCGCCAAGCCGCGAGCAGATGTCGAGCCATGCAAGCGTGATGCTGGCAGAAGCCATTCCTACTAAGACATTTGCCACACACACAACCGCAACGGGCATGTAAACGCCCTGGTACATGAGCAATGCAATAATCGGCTGCACAACGGCGAAAATCGTCGCCCCCACTTTCATGGGCATTGCGAACAGGTTGAACGAGGGATTCTTGGCCATGAAATGAATGGCCACATAGCCGATGGGCACTGCCAGGAAGATGAACAGTTGAGCAAAGTCGCGCGTCGGCGTGGGCGCTCCAGGCGGGAACTCGCAGAACAGCCAATAGAAGCAGATGAGCATCCAGGCAGTACACAGCCCGAAACCCGCCATTGCTATCATTTCCATTGAGGAAACGTTAATCGAGGAATTTTTCTCCTCGTTCTCCAATGCGCCGCCCCCCTCGATGCCCCGAGCTCGCGCCGATCGCGGGCTTCGTGCCGCATGCAACACGGGTATTGTAACTCAATGCATTGGAAAAAGGCTCTGGTCAATTTGCCATTATGCGATGCGACAGAAAGGAAAGCCGCCCACCACCACGCGAACGCTACAAGTCCGGGGAAATGGGCGGCTTTTCCGTTATTACGCTTCGATCTTCGTAGAGACGGCGATATCGATCATGCGCTTGATGCGGCCAAGCGAGGCATTTGCAGGATGGAAGCAACCCGGCGAGAGGATGAAGCCGGGGCCACCAAGCTCGTCGATGACTACACGGCACTCGCGATCCCACTCGACGTCGGTGCCAAGCACCGTGTTCCATGGAGTAACGGCACCCATCAACGCAACATCGGCACCGTACCTCTCGCGCGTTTCGGCGAGTGTGGCACACCCGTCGGCCGGACGCAAGAACGAGATGACTTCGGGCTTGGCCGACTCGATGAGCAGGTCGAGGTACGGTCCTTTCTGGCAGGTGTGGGTGAGGTTGATGCCACCCTTGCTGCGGACTCGCTCGGCAAGCGAGGCAAGGCAATCGAACTCGGTCGCACGCCACTGTTCGCGCGTCATCTGCGCCGAGCAGGCGAAGTACTCGTCCCAGAGGATACCGTCGATGCCGGTGTCCATCAACATGTCAGCGTACTCTCCGAGCGTCTCGGAAATCTTCTCAGCTGCACCGCGAATCTCGCTCGCATACTTCTCTGCATCGCGGGCAAGCTTCGTCTGTCCGCGCAGCATCGAGAGCGTGGACAGCGGACCCATGATGTAAGCGAAAATCGGTTTTTCGGCCCCGAGCTCGTCGACGACCATCTTGCAAGCATCTCGAAGCATTGTCATGCGTTCGCATGCGGCGACATCGGCCGGCTCCACACTCGCGTAGTCGTCAGCCGACTTGAGCAGCATCTTCGAATAGTCGGGACGCCCGGGGTTGTTGCGTTTGAACAAAATCGGCTGGCCCCAGGCGCTCGCCTCGACTGTAAAGTCGACAGCGATGATGACGCAGTCTTCCTCGGGATAGATCTTGGCCATCTCGATGTAGCTGCCTGCGACCAGGTTTGCATCGTGCGACCACTGGGGGAACGTTGCCCCCACGAGCACGCGATTCGAACCGGCGACGAAGGGATGAACGGGAACGCGATCGACCGGTTCGTGATTGACGGCGGCAAAGAAGCGCTCGCGAGATGTCATGTCGTTGATGACGGCAGGCTGGCTCTCCTTGGCAGCAGCGGTCTTCTCTTCGTCGACCTTTTCTGCATAGAAATCGTGAACTGCCGCGAAGAACGCGTCGATGTTGTCCCACGGCGTGAGCTGGGGAATATCGCAGCCACTCGAGATTACGAAGTTCGGGTACTGGGAGCATTTCTCGAGCAACTCAGCCGTAGCAGCATACACCGCTTCGTGCGTGCCATAGCACAGGGTCGCAGCAGGATCGATATTGCCGTACGCAAGACGATCGGCGGGAATATGCGGCATCATTTCCACCATGTCGATGGCGTTGCCAAGATGGAATCCGGCAGCACCGGTCTCGACAATGCTGTCGATGGTGTGCGACACGCTCGAACCGCAGTTGTGGAGGATGACGATGAACTCGTCGTCCTGGGTTTCGTCGATGATCCGCTTGACGTAGGGGTTCGAGAACTCCTCGGTCAGATCGGGTGAAAGAAGTCCGGCGAGCGGTTCGGCCATCATGACGCCATCAGCGCCCGCCGCCTTCAGCTCCTTGACGTAGGAAATGATGA
>CACZIP010000253.1 GCA_902781245.1 uncultured Coriobacteriaceae bacterium
TATAGCTTGTGGCGCGCATGATGATGTTCGCTTGCTCGACGTCGGCGACGCAGAGCAAGATGTCGGGTTCGAAGTCGCACAGGTGAAGCGGGCAGAACACGACGAAGTTCACCGCGCCCGGCGTGAGCGTCTTGATTTCGTGATACAGGCGCGCATTGGGCGCCTGGGTTCTGAACACTCCGAAATCGACACCTGCTTGACCACTTGCAGCCAGGGGAGGTTTGTCGATTTGGCCCATGATCATCCTGCCGAAGCAGTTGTCATCGTCTTTGGTGGTGAAGAACGCGCGGTCTTCCACAGCAGCCTTTTTCGCAAACTCGCAGAACGAAAGAACCTCGTCGATGTGCTCGATGCCCTCGGGTTGGCTGTAGCAATACTTGATGGCTATGGGTTGGAATTCACAATTCAAGTTGGAGAATAGATCCTTTGCCTTCTGGGTAAGCATGTCGGCTCCTTCAGGTTCGATTTGGCATCCGATGCAATGGTATCGCAATGCAATTGCATCCAGGAAGCTCGTTTCCTCAGGCTTCTAACGCAGGTCGCAATCGGAACAGCTCGCGCTTGCTCTACAATTCTAAAATGCAAGGTCTGATTGGAAACGAGGAGCGATTCATCATGAACGTGACGAGGGAATACTCGAAGTTCGCCATAAACACGCATTTCGACGACTTGCCCGCAGAGGCGATCGAGAGATTCAAGATTCGTTTGCTCGATTCGATCGGCGTTATCGCCGCCAGCATGCACGCCGGCGGCATCGATGAATGCGTCGACTTGTTCGACAGCATCGGCGGCGCCGAAGAGGCAACGATCCTGTTCCATGGAGTTCGCCTTCCCGCAGACAAAGCTTCGCTCGTGAACAGCATGATGGCGCGCTCGTTCGACTACGAGCCGGTTGGTGGGGAGTTTGTCGACGGCACTGCGGGCGCGGCTCACATCAGCGGCAGCTCGATTCCTTGCATGCTGGCGATGGGCGAGCTGGTTCACGCGTCGGGAAAGGATGCCATTGCGGCCACGGTACTCGGCGACGATTTGGCTACTCGTCTTCAACAAGGTACCGGGTTCGCTTTCGACAAGGGTTGGGATAACACGGGCACGTTCAATGGCCTGGGCTGCACGGTGCTTGCCGCCAAGCTGCTGGGACTCGACGAGGATCAGTGTGTGAACGCCCTCGGCATCGACATCAACACCATCGGCTCTACGATGGATGGCGTCATCGATGGTGTGCTGGCGTTCAAGCTGCCCCACGGCCTGTCGGGCATGAACGCGATCATGTCTGCGCGCATGGCGCAGCGCGGTTTCACGGGCACGAAAGACGCCCTGTGCGGCTTGCACGGATACTTCGACCTTTTCGGCAACGAGAACAGCGATTCGTCAACTGTCCTCAACAACCTGGGCCAGCGGTTCTACACCGACAGCGAGATCAAGCCGTGGCCGTCGTGCCGAATCACGCACGCGCCCATCCAGGCCGTGCTCGAGCTGAAGCAGGAGCATGGGTTCAACGTGGATGACGTCAAGTGCATTACGGTAACGCTCCAGCAGGGAAACGGCAGCCTCGTCGACTTCCCGTACGTGCCTGGGCTCGAGATTCCGAACTTCAACTTGCGATTCCTGCTCGCGTTGGCGCTTTCGAAGGGTGCAGTTGTGCCCAGATATTTCGAGGACGAATACCAAAACGACCCTGAAATCGTGCGCATCGCCACGAAGCTCGTCGACGTCGCATACAGTGCCGACTTGAAGAACCTGTTCTCGGCCGAGGTGAAGGTCGATCTCGCTGATGGTCGATCGGTGTCCACGTTCGTGCCGCAACCGAAGGGCAATATGGCATACGACCCGCTCACGCGCGAAGAACTCATGCAGAAGTACTACACGAACATGGAATACAGCGGCGTGGTTTCACGCGAGCGCGCAGATGAGATTGCGGATGCAGTCGAGCATTTCGAGGAAATCAAGGATATAAACGACTTCGTCGCTTTGATGCGCTAGCGCAAGAACGGCATAAATGGGTATGCAAAAGTGGCACACCGCTCCCAGGGAGCAATGTGCCAAACTGCTTTAACGGCATGTCGCTTTCAAGAGGCGGCATGCCGTTTTTCCTTGTCAAGCTTTTGAGACGGCCTGCATGGCAAACGTCGCTTCTGCTACCATATGCCGTTGGCATTCGAATCAAAACCACAGGAGTACCTGCATGAAGCAAGAAAACATCCGCAACGTCGCGATCATCGCGCACGTCGATCACGGCAAGACGACCATCGTCGACCGCCTGCTGTACACGGCGGGCGTGTTCCGCGAGAACCAACAGGTTGCCGAGCGAGTCCTGGACAGCAACGACCAGGAGCGCGAACGCGGCATCACCATTCTGTCGAAGAACGTTTCGATTACCTACAAGGACGTCAAGATCAACGTCATCGACACTCCGGGTCATGCCGACTTCGGTGGCGAGGTCGAGCGCGTGCTCAACATGGCCGACGGAGCGCTGCTCATCGTCGACGCATTCGAGGGACCGATGCCGCAGACGCGTTTCGTGCTGCGTCACGCGCTGGCGACCGGCATGCGCATCGTGGTCGTCGTGAACACGATCGACCGCCCAGGCGCCCGTCCGCACGAAGTGGTCGACGAGGTGTTCGACCTCATGTGCGAGCTCGAGGCCAGCGACGAGCAGCTCGATTTCCCCGTCGTCTTCACCAGCGCCATGGCAGGTTATGCGCGCTTCGAGCCCGAAGATTCCAACATGAACATGATTCCGCTGCTCGAGACGATTCTGAAAGAGGTGCCTGCTCCCGAGTGTCAGCCCGACGGGCCCATCGCCCTGCAGATTTGCACGGTCGACCATTCGAGCTTCGTTGGGCGCATTGGTGTGGGGCGCTTGCATTCCGGCACCATTCACAAGGGCGAGCAAGTGCTCGTCGTTAAAAACGATGGCACGCGCTACAACACCACGATCAAGCAGGTGTTCGAGTTCAGGGAGCTCGGCAAGAAGGAGCAGAAGGAAGTCTACGCCGGCGACATCGTAGCGGTTGTCGGAGTTGACGATGCTGATATCGGTGACATGGTCACGAGCCGCGAGCATCCGGTAGTGCTCGATCCGATTGAGGTCGAACAGCCCACCATGGCGGTCGTATTCGAGGCTTCGAACAGCCCGCTCGTCGGCCGCGAGGGCGAAATCGTCGGATCGCGACAACTCAAGGAACGTCTCATGCGCGAAGCCGAGTCGAACATCTCGATGCGCATCACCGAGATTCCCGAAACGACAGGCGTTGAAGTGGCTGGTCGCGGCGTGCTGCATCTGTCCGTGCTCATGGAGACGAT
>CACZIP010000254.1 GCA_902781245.1 uncultured Coriobacteriaceae bacterium
TCGGCGGCGTCGTGCCGAAGGAATACATCCCGTCGGTCGACAAGGGCATCCAGGAGGCTCTGAACTCCGGTGTTCTGGCCGGCTACCCGGTCGAGGACGTCCGCGTCGAGCTCATCGACGGCTCGTATCACGAGGTCGACTCCTCCGAGGCTGCCTTTAAGGTCGCTGGCTCCATGGCGATCAAGGAGGCCCTGCGTCGCGGCAAGTCCGTCATCCTCGAGCCTGTCATGGCCGTCGAGGTCGAGACCCCCGAGGAATACCTCGGCTTCGTCATGGGCGACATCCCCAGCCGCCGTGGCATGATCCAGGGTCAGGAGAGCCGTGGCAACACGACCGTCATCAGCGCCAAGGTTCCGCTCGGCAACATGTTCGGTTACGCAACCGACCTGCGCAGCGGCACCCAGGGCCGTGCAATGTACACGATGCAGTTCGATTCGTACGAGCCGGTTCCGAAGAGCGTTCAAGAGGAAATCGTCAGCAAGGCCGGCGGCAACGCGTAATGCGCGCGCCCAGGTAAATTGGAGGAAACGAAAGTGGCTAATCAGAAGATTCGCATCCGCCTGAAGGGCTACGATCATGAGATCGTGGATCAGTCCACGAAGCTCATCGTCGACACCGCTCAGCAGACGGGCGCAAAAGTATCCGGTCCCATTCCGCTGCCCACCGAGCGCAACCTGTATTGCGTCGTCCGCGGGCCGCATGTCGACAAGGATTCCCGCGAGCAGTTCGAGATGCGCACTCACAAGCGCCTCATCGACATCCTGGAGCCCACGCCCAACACCGTGGATTCCCTGATGCGTCTCGACCTGCCGGCTGGTGTCGACATCGAGATCAAGCTGTAAGGGGTGTCGCACATGATTAACGCAATTTACGGCAAGAAGATCGGCATGACCCAGCTGTTCAACGATAAGGACGAGGTCGTTGCCGTTACGGTCATCCAGGCAGAGCCCAACACCATCTGCCAGGTCAAGACCACCGACACCGATGGCTACGAGGCTGTTCAGCTCGGCTTCGGCGCCATCAAGGACAAGAACGTCACCAACCCCATGCGTGGGCACTTTGACAAGCTCGGCGTCGAGCCGTGCCGTCACCTGCGCGAGGTGCGCGTTGAGAACGCTTCCGAGTACAAGCCTGGCGACCAGCAGACCGTCGCCGAGTTCGCGGAGATTGCCAAGGTCGACGTGACCGGCACCTCCAAGGGCAAGGGCTTCGCTGGCGTCATCAGGCGTCACGGCTTCGGTGGCGGCCCGGGCGGCCATGGTTCGCACTTCCACCGTGCACCGGGTTCCATCGGCCAGTGCGCTACGCCGTCCCGCGTCCTGAAGGGCGTTCGCCTTCCGGGTCACATGGGCTGCGACCGCGTCACCGTCAAGAACCTCGATGTCGTCCGCGTTGACGAGGATCTGAACATCATCGTCGTGAAGGGCGCCGTGCCGGGCGGCAAGAACGGCATCGTCCGCGTACGCGTTGCCGGCAACGGAAACTGGTAAGGAGTTAAGGACCAATGGCAACTATCGATATCAAAACCGCGGAAGGCAAGAAGGCCTCGACGGCCGAGCTCGCCGATTCCGTGTTCGGCATCGAGCCGAACGTTCCGGTCATGCACCAGGTTGTCCGCATGCAGCGTGCGTCCTGGCGTGCCGGCACCCATCAGACCAAGACCCGCGGCATGGTCAGCGGCGGCGGCAAGAAGCCGTTCCGTCAGAAGGGCACCGGCCGTGCTCGTCAGGGTACCATCCGCGCACCACATTGGCGTGGCGGCGGCGTGGTCTTCGGGCCGCATCCCCGCAGCTATGCCTTCAAGGTGAACAAGAAGGAAATCAAGCTGGCCATCCGCTCGGCGCTTTCCGCCAAGCTGGCTGACGGGCAGCTCATCGTCGTCGACAAGTTCGACTTCGAGAAGCCCTGCACCAAGGATGCCGTGGCCGTGCTGAAGGCGCTCGAGGTTGAGGGTCGTTGCACCATCGTCGTGAACGACGAGAACGTCAACGCATTCCTCTCGTTCCGCAACATCCCGACGGTCGACATCGTCCCGTCCGGCTACGAGAACGTCTACGAGCTGCTCGACAACAAGTTCCTCATCTTCGAGGAAGAGGCGCTGCGCAAACTCGAGGAGGCGATGGCGTAATGAAGGACGCTCGCGACATCATCATCCGTCCGATCATCACCGAGCACAGCTACGACATGATCGAGATGAACAAGTACACGTTCGAGGTCGCTCGCGACGCGAACAAGATCGAGATCGCCAAGGCCGTTGAGGAGCTCTTCGGCGTGACGGTCAAGAAGGTCAACACCCTCAACGTCAAGCCGAAGGTCAAGCGCGTGCGCTACGTCCCCGGCAAGACCCGCCAGTGGAAGAAGGCCATGGTCACCATCGCCGAAGGCGAGACCATCGAGATCTTCGCCAGCTAATCGCTGGTTAACACGACTTGAAAGGGCGCTCTTCGGAGCGCCCTTCTTCTTTTCCAACCGAAAGAGGTTTGTTCCTGATTGGGTTAGATGAAGTTTGACGGCCTGGTGAGAATTGGGCTAGTCGTGCGAGCCCAAGACGAGGTTTAGTGATTGAACGTGAGCTAGGTATGTCGTGTGGTCGAAAGATGGGATTGGTGGCTGGGCGTGAGTCTAATTCGTCCATGGACCCGATATCTGCACAAATCACCCGCCCCTCTGCACCAATACAGGGTCCATGGACGACTGTGTGCATCGATATTGGGTCCATGGACGGAATATCGGCAAAAAAGGCGGAAGAAATCGTCCATGGGCCCGTTATTTGCACGGAAGGTTGCTCAATTTGCACCGATACCGGGTCCATGGACGATTCGGGCGCAACGGCCTGCACTGATATCGGGTTCATGGACGATTTGGGAGAGTGGAAGCAAGCCGATACTTGATCCAGAGACGACCGGAGTGTGAGGGTTTGAATCAAAACTGGGTCCACGGATGACTGACTGGATTTGGCTGAAGGACGAGAGCAGGATGCGTAACAGGGTCTGAATGCAAACGCAATCTGTTGTTTCAGGGGTGGGTGAGTAATCACCTTAGCCACACTTTTGTTCTATCGCACCCGTTTGGCTGTCTGTTCATTTTTGCGGCCTAGTGGTCATTGCATTCATTTTTCCTAATGATTGGTGTTCTGAAATGGCAATAGGGACATTTCAACAAACATAGTGCTTCGTGCTCCTAATTAAAAACCTTTTCTGAAGGTCAACAATCGTGGTGTTCTATAGGCGGGGCTTCGTGCTTGCCGAACCCCTCCGTCTGATACGATAACCCCAGCCAAACAGAGCCGCCC
>CACZIP010000255.1 GCA_902781245.1 uncultured Coriobacteriaceae bacterium
CGAGAAGGGGTTGCTGCGTCCTGATGGCGGTCTAGGTTTTGCCACCGAAACCGGTCGCGCCGAGATTTATTCGATGGTCTTCCATCACACGAGTTGGTCTGGTCTCGATCCCCTGCCAAGCTATGTTGAGCCGTTCGAGTCGCCGTACAGTGCTCCCGAGGATGTGGAGGAATATCCCTACATCGTCACGTCTGGCGCTCGTGTTCCGCACTTCTTCCACTCGGAGCATCGTCAAATTAAGAAGCTTCGTCGCTTGCATCCTGACCCTCTGTGCTACATCCACCCTGAAACGGCTAAGAAGCATGGCATCGAGGATGGCGAGTGGTTCTGGCTCGAAAACAAGTATGGCAAGTGCAAATACAAGGCTTCATATAACGATACGTACGACCCGCGCGTCATGCAGTGCGAGCATGGTTGGTGGTTCCCGGAGCGCACCGATGAAGCCGAGGAGTGCCTTGAAGACGAAAATCGTGGCTTGTTCGGTACGTTCGAGAGCAACATCAACAACATGATTCCATTCCAAGCTGGCGTGTCGGGGTTCGGCTCGAACTACAAGTGCATGATGTGCAAGATTTACAAGGACGAGCGATAGCGCTCGGGCTATGAAAGCAAGAGGCGGCGCCCAATCGCAGGAGTGCCGCCTTTTTTCGATGAGATAGGTGGTTGAACTGTGGAAATAGCAAAGCAAGTCGGCCGGGCGTTCCTGACCGGAGGAATCCTTGCGCTGATGGCAGAAATCGTACGCGTGTTGCTCCTGTTCGCATTGGGCGAAACGTCGCCCTTTGTGATACCCCTCACGCTGATGATCATGTGCCTGTTTGCCGTCGTTACGTTCCCCTCGGGGCTGTACAACAAGTGGACGGACTTTGGCTTCATCGGGGCAATGCTGCCCATTTCAGGGCTCACAGCTGGTGTGGCAGCCGCTTATTGCGGTGCGCGGAAAGCTACGGGTTCGGTGGCCGAAGGTGTGAAAGCGGGCATCATGCTCGTCGTACGCCTTTCAGGTAGCGGTTTGGTTGTGGCGTTCGTCGTGGCGCTTGTCGTTTCGTTCGTACTGTAAGGAGGTCGGCTCATGTCAGTTTTGCAATTTGTTCTCGCATTCGTCGTGGGAGGATGCCTGTGCGCATTCTTCCAGTTCATCGTGTCGGCCACACATTGGAATCCTCAGCACGTTCTTATCGGCAGCATCTCGCTGGGCGCCATTCTCATGCCATTTGGCATCATGGGAGTACTCGAGAGCATCGGCGGTGCTGGCGCTATCGCTACGTTCATGGATGCAGGCGCCGCGTTCGCTGGCACGCTCGTAGCGGGCTTCAAAGCGGGCAACTGGATGGCGTTTGCCATGATCATATGCGTCGTGGTGCTCCAGATACCGCTTGGTATCTTCGCAGGAAGCCTGTACGCGAAGCGCCATCCAGAAGAATTCGAACACGGTGAGTAGCGTTTGACGTCACTTAGGGAAGCTCGGAATCCGCGCCTCAGGTTCGACAGTTATAATGACTGCGAGATATCGAGGGGGCGTTTTGGGGAAAGGCTTTGCAGACAACCCGGTTGTCGTGTTGGGTTTCGGCGCTGCTGCGGTCAGCGCCATCTGCTCATTGCGAGAATGCGGGTACAATAGGCCGCTCACAGTGGTGACCAATGCGGGTCCTGAACCCTACAGCCCCGTTCTCACCTCGTATTACGCGGGTGGTCGAATCGGCAAGGAGCAATGCTTTCCTTGGAAGGACGTCGATTTCTCCGACTTGATTGATGATCTGCTCTTTCAGCAGACACCGGTTTCCGTTGACTTTGCGGCGCACGAAGTCGAGCTTGTTGACGGACGGCGCGTCGGCTACTCAAAACTGCTCGTCGCGACGGGCGCGCATCCAGTATCCCCCGGCTTTCCTGAGCTTGGAGCCTATCGCCCGCATGCGCTGCGAACCATGGAAGATGCCGATCGGCTGTATGAGGCTCTTGTCCGCAAGCCGCATGCACGCGTTCTCGTATCAGGAACATCCATGGTGGGCCTCAAGGTGGTGGAAGCATGCCTCGACAGGAAGGCCGACGTTACGATGCTCGGTCGAAGCCTGCATATCTTGCGCGTATCTGCCCATCCCGTCGTTGCCGAACGATTCGAACAGCTGCTGGAAGAACGAGGCGTGACGTTTCGTTTGTCGCAAGCAGTCGAACGGGTGGAAGACGAATCTGATGCAAGCAGCTATGTCGTTCGTTTCAGCAACGGTGACGAAGAAGAGTTCGACGAGGTCGTTCTTGCCCAAGGCGTCAAGCCGAATCTCGAGTTCATGGATTCTAGTTCAGTTGAGATGGGGGACGGTCTCGTCGTAGACAGCTTCATGCGGACGAGTGTTCCCGACGTGTTCGCTGCCGGCGATGTAGCGCAAGCGCTCGATCTTTCCAGCGGCAAGAAACGCGTGATCGGTTTGTGGCAAAACGCCGTGCAGCAAGGGCGGTGTGCCGGGGCGGCTATTGCAGCCGAGCTCGCGGGGCGTGTGCCGATGCGTCGGTATCCTGGCTCGATTCCGTCGAACACCATCCATGTGCAGGATGTTCTGTTCGCATCTGCGGGTTCCGTTGCCGAAAGCGAGGGGCGAATAATCGAGACGATTACCTCGTCACAATCGACGAGTGTATTTGCATATGAACGAAATGGAAGCAAAGACCAATTGGTCGGGTTCAACATCTTGGCGGTCGTATCGCCAGATTGCAAAAACGAATCGCTGGTCGACGATATAGGAGCATACCGTCGAGCGATACTCAATTCTTATCTGTAAGGCTGAGGGGGAAGCGTCATGAACGATCTGGAACTCAAGATTAAAGGAAAGGTGCCTGGCCAGGACACCGGCATCGAGGTGCGCAAGTCTGTTTGCGCGATTTGCGATCCCGGTACGCAATGCGGTCTCGACTTGTACATCAAAGATGGCGAGATCATCAAGGTTGCTGGCACGAAAGAGGCACCGCATTCCCATGGCACACTGTGCAGCAAGGGTGCTGCCACGCGCCAGTACGTCTACAGCCCCGAGCGCATCAAAACGCCGCTCCGTCGCACGGGCGAGCGTGGGTCAGGCGAGTTCGAGCCCATCAGCTGGGATGAAGCGCTCGATGAAATAGCTTCGAAGCTCAATGCGATTAAAAAGGAGTTCGGGCCCGAGTCGGTCATGTTCTTCTCGGGCTACGCCAAGTGGGCGCGCCCGTACCTGATGCGTTTCGCCATGCAGTTTGGCTCCCCGAACTACCTGACCGAATCGAGCACGTGCGCCACGGCCATGATTATGGCGCAGCAGCT
>CACZIP010000256.1 GCA_902781245.1 uncultured Coriobacteriaceae bacterium
GTGGCACTCGTCGCCGACGCACTTTGCGAGCTGGACGAAGACGCATTCTGACCGCCGAGAACGACAAACCCCACGATTGCCGCCACAACGAGAAGCGCAATTGCGATGGCGATGGGCACGATGGGCGCCTTCTTCTCCCCAGCTTGCCCACCAGCTGCGCCTTGCTTTCCATAAGCGGGCGTCGCCCCAGAGGCCGACGCCGCTCCAGAGGCGGCAGGCGCGCTAGCCCCGTCCCCCTTCGGCGCAGCCTCCTTAAACTCCTTTTCGCTCGCCAATGGAGCAGAGCCCGAAAGGGTCGCCTGCACGAGCGTCGACAGATCGCCGATGCTCTTCTCGAGCGGATCGTTCATCGCATCAAGCCAATGCACCACGCCGAGGTAGTACTGCATGCTGCCCGAGGGAAGGGTCTCGGTGAGCTTGAAGGGAATGATGGTCAAGCCGTTGCTCACGGCATTGCCGACCTCGCGCAACACTTGGCTCGAAGCATTGGAGAAGTCAGTGAAGATGAGCACCATGATCTTCGCCGACGCAATCGCGTCGATGATCGAACCGGCCCAGTCGGACCCGGGCGCGATATCGCGGGGGGCGTACCAACAGCGGACGCCGTCTCCCTCCAGACGCGAGCAAATGGCATCGGCCACGCTCTTGTCCTTGTGAGAGTAGCTGATGAAGACGTCGTGCGCCATTTCGGTCGCCCCCCAACTGGTCTTGGTGCTTATTCCAACTGGTTCCTGTGCTTACTCAAACTGGTCTCGGCACCTGCTCGAACGAGCCCGGCGCCGACACCAACTAAGCTTGGCACCTGCTTGAAGAGCTCGGCGCCAAACACCAAAAAGCCCGAGCGCTACTGCTTCGTGATCTCGCCCGTGGCTACGTCGTAGATGAACTTGCAATACTCGCCGTCAAGGGTGAGCTCCACCTCGACCTTCTGAGCGCCGCCCTCGGTGGTGGGCGTCAGCATGATGTCCTGGGCATCTTTGTTGCCAACATAGACGTTCCAGACGGCATCGAGGGCCATGCCCGTGGCCTCGTCGTCGCTGAGCATCTTCGTCCCGTTTTCGGTTGCCGCTGCAGCTGCAGCCTTCGCCTTTTCAATTTCAGCAGCCTGCTTGTCAGCAGCTTCCTTTTCGTCGGCCGCCGCCTCGACGTCGGAATTGTACTCGGTGATCTTGCCAGTCGCGACATCGTAGTCGAGGTCGTAATGCTTGCCATCGAAGTCAAACTCCACGCGCACCTTCTGAACGCCGTCGTCCGTGCGAGGCGCGCACTTGACGTTCGTTTCATTGCCATTCGTCTTGTATGCGTTGAGGCAAGCAGTCGTCGCAAGCGTTATCGGATCTTTGTCGAGGGGATTCAGCCCCGCCTTCTCAAGAGCCTCCGTCGGCTCGGTCTTGTCGACCACCTCGCCCGTGTAGGCGTCGATGGTGTACGAGAAATCGCCGTACGGGGAGCTGAAGGTCACCACTGCAACCCCGTCATGAACTGCACTGACCGCAACATCGAATGCCGAATTTTCATCGATGGGACAAGCAGCGAATGCGGCTTCGATCATCTGATCGCCGGTCAACTCGGTTTTCTGGGAGGAAGCGGAGCTCGAGCTGGCACTGCTAGCACCGCCGCCACCGCAGGCTACAAGTCCGAGGCTTAACGCAAGTCCAATCGATGCTATCACTGCGATGATTTTGGTGTTCATGGTAGAGCCCCCTTTTCCCTCTTCAGATGTTGGGTCCATGTGACATGCCGACCGAGTCAAGCAAGCCAACATGTATAGCTGGATTCAGTATAACCCGTATCTTTTATCATCGATGAGTCAACCTCAAATACTTGTTTGGAGAGGTCAACGTATGTCCAGACGTCGGGCCAAGAAACAACAGAGCGACATCATGGGCATCATGAGACACCTCAACATCAACCCCTTATAATTGTTTGTAAGTTTCACTGACGAAAGTAGTACTGGAAGTTCCTCTCACCGCACTGATTCGGAATCGAGGGAAAGCGAGAAATCATGGCGAGAAAAGAGCCACTCAAAGGAACGGACGCGCTGGAAGCATTAGCCCAGCGCTTTCCGCAGCTTTACGTGGCGCCTGCCGAAGGGGCGCAAGACGCTCATCGCGCTGCGGCCGGACATGGCATCGCGCCCGAGGGAGCGAACCTCGATCATTTCGAGGGAAGCCCGCAAGACGAGCTGCGTGAAGTCGACACGCCGGCAGGCCCGGTCGAGGTGCTGTTCCTGGAGCGCCGTCGCGATTTCGAGACGTTCCTGCAGATCATCGGTCACAAGTCTGCTCCCGTGCCCATCGCACGCACGGTGGGCGCCATCACATACAGGGGCTTGGCCGACTGGGGCAAAGTGGCAGCTGCGCACGCCGCATACCTGGCATCAGGCGGAGACGATTGGGGAAGCGAATTCATGCGCTTGGCGAAGAAGCCAGGCGCATTCCGCAGCGAGATCATAATCATCTCCGAGGGACCTTACAGCAACGTTGCAGCAAAGGACACGCCGTACTCGGCTGATGAGTGGCTTCGCATCTCGCACGAAATCCGGCTGCACCACGAATGCGCGCACGTCGTGTGCCGTCGCACGATGCCCGACGACGTTCTGCCCGTATGGGACGAAGTGACTGCCGACGTTGTGGGATTGCTGGCTGCCACCGGACGCTACGATGCCGCGCTGGCCACGCGCTTTTTGGGCGTTGCCGAAAGCGGCTTCACCGGCGGACGCCTCGCGGAGTATCTGGATGAAGAGCAAACTGCCCGCATCGACGAAATCGCCGCCGAAGTTCACGCTGCTTGCGTTCGCATCGAGGAGATGAGCGGCCCTGCCGAGGCTGCCGACCCGTTCGCATTCTTGCTCGACCTCAAACGCGAGCCCCTGATTTCGTATTAAGCGAAGGCGTGCGAGCGCTCGGCTCGATCGACTTTTTGCATAGAAAAAAGGGCGTCGGCCTGCGTCAACGCCCTTTCATCGGACACATTTTTTGTCCTTTAACTTGAATTCGCAAAAGGAATGGCCGGCGGAGTTCTGCCGGCCATCATCGTGCGCTGGGCTTTATCGTTGCGCGCTATTGCAACACGCTGGCACCAAAACGCACTGCTGCAACACGCTGGCACCAAAACGCGCTGACGCCAATCGACTACGCCTAAATCGAATCCCAAATCTCGCGAAGGTAGTCCAGTTCTTCCTGGGGCGCCTGGTCGTTGCGCCGAATAGCGAGGGTTTGCTCAAGCGAGTTGCCAGTACCTTTGTAACATATCGCTATAACCTTAATATACCTCTTGT
>CACZIP010000257.1 GCA_902781245.1 uncultured Coriobacteriaceae bacterium
CTCGACAACCTCATCACCCTTCATCAGCGTAAGCTCGAATTGCTCAGGAATCTGAAATCAGCATGTTTGGACAAGATGTTCGTTTAGGAGTCAGGACTTAGCCATGGCAGATGTGTTCACAAGCGAATTAGCATTTGAAGACGCGTTGGTCAGCGTGCTCGAAAAAGACTATGGCTGGAAGAACGGGACATTCAACCACCCAACTGAGCAGGACCTTCTGGATAACTGGGCTAGCATTCTCTATGAGAACAACCGTGGAATAGATCGCTTGAACGGGGAGCCCCTCACACAGGGGGAGATGGCTCAGATCGTCGAGCAGGTCATCGAGCTTCGCACACCGATGCGACTAAACGGCTTCATCAACGGAAAGACGGTCACCATTACGCGCGACAACGAGGCCGACCAGCTGCATTTCGGCAAGCAGGTGAGCCTGCACATCTACGACCGGCAGGAGATCGCGGGTGGGCGCAGCCGCTACCAGATAGCTAGGCAGCCCCATTTCTCCACCAAGAGCAAGCTTCTGCCCACGCGCCGCGGGGACCTCATGCTGCTCATCAACGGCATGCCGCTCATCCACATCGAGCTCAAGCGCAGCGGAGTGTCGGTCGGCCAGGCGCGCGACCAGATACGCAAGTACGCCCACGAGGGCGTGTTCTCGCGCCTGTTCAGCTTGGTGCAGGTCTTCGTCGCCATGAACCCGGACGAGACGGTCTACTTCGCGAATCCTGGTGCCGATGGTGACTTCGAGGCGTACAACTTCCACTGGGCGGACTTCGACAACGAGCCGATCAACTACTGGAAGGACGTCGCGCGCGATCTGCTTTCGATTCCGATGGCGCACCAACTCATCGG
Organism: uncultured Coriobacteriaceae bacterium; assembly: GCA_902781245.1. GTDB lineage: Bacteria > Actinomycetota > Coriobacteriia > Coriobacteriales > Eggerthellaceae > UBA9715. The sequence continues at coordinate 853 of CACZIP010000257.1, forward strand.
CTTCTACTCCGTAGCCGACGGCAAGGACAACGCCCTGAAGGTTATGCGCAGTTACCAGTACTTCGCGGCTTCCCGCATCTCGGGAAAGGTGCGCCAGTCGAAGTGGGACAAGGCGAGCAGCCGGGGCGGGCACATCTGGCACACGACGGGCTCTGGGAAGACCATGACGAGCTTCAAGAGCGCCCAGCTCATCGCGTCGTCGAAGGACGCCGACAAGGTCGTGTTCCTCGTCGACCGCATAGAGCTGGGCACGCAGTCGCTCGACGAGTACCGCAACTTCGCCGACGACTCGCAGAGCGTGCAGGCCACCGAGGATACCGATGTGCTACGCGCGAAGCTGAAGAGCGATGACCCTGCGAACACGCTCATCGTCACGTCCATCCAGAAGATGAGCAACATCCACGAGGATGGGGGCACGACGGCGGCCGATCTGGAGCGGATGAGGGCCAAGCGCATCGTGTTCATCGTCGACGAGTGCCACCGCTCCACGTTCGGCGACATGATGCAGACGATCAGGCGCACGTTCCCTTGCGCCATGTTCTTCGGCTTCACCGGAACGCCCATCCACGACGAGAACCAGAAGAAGCAGAACACCACGGTCGATGTTTTCGGCGACGAGCTGCACCGCTACAGCATCGCCGACGGCATCCGCGACCGCAACGTCCTGGGCTTCGACCCGTACAAGGTGCTCACGTACCGCGACAAGGACCTGCGGGAGGCGGTCGCCCTCGACCAGGCCAAGGCATCCTCGGTGCAGGAAGCGCTCTCCGACCCCGCGAAGAAGGCCGTGTACCTGCGCTTCATGGGACTCCCGATGGCGTCCGACGCAATCGACTCCGACGGCAACCCCGTGCACGGCATCGAGCACTACGTACCGAAGAGCCAGTACCGGGGCACCGACGGCTGCGGGAACCCCGAGCATATGGCCAAGGTGGTCGAGGACATCGCAGATGGCTGGCAGGCGCTCTCGCAGGGCGGCATGTTCCACGCAATACTCGCGACTAGCAGCATCGCCGAGGCCATCACCTACTACCGCATGTTCCGCGACCAGCATCCAGAGCTCAAGGTGACGGGGCTGTTCGACCCCAGCATCGACAACAACGAGGGCGCCGTCTACAAGGAGGACGGCCTCGTGGAGCTGCTGGAAGGCTACAACGAGCTGTATGGCAAGGACTACGGCATCTCGAACCATACGTCGTTCAAGCGCGACGTTGCGGCACGACTCGCCCACAAGAGGCCGTATACCGGCATCGAGAAGAAGCCCGATGAGCAGCTCGACCTGCTCATCGTGGTAGACCAGATGCTCACCGGCTTCGACTCGAAGTGGGTGAACACGCTCTACCTCGACAAGGTGCTGACCTACGAGCACCTCATCCAGGCGTTCTCCCGCACCAACCGCCTCTTCGGGCCGGAGAAGCCCTTCGGGACCATCCGCTACTACCGCTACCCGCACACGATGGAGAAAAACGTCGAGGACGCGGTCCGACTCTACTCGGGCGAGCGCCCATTCGGGCTGTTCGCACAGAAGCTCGAGCAGAACCTCGAGTGGGCAAACAGCCTGTTCGGGCAGATCAAGAGCCTGTTCGAGGCGGCGGGGGTTTCCGGGTTCGAGCGCCTTCCCGAATCGGAGGCGGCATGCGCCAAGTTCGCGAAACTGTTCAAGGAGCTGACCGACACCCTAGAAGCCGCCAAGATCCAGGGGTTCTGCTGGGACGAGCTCGCCTACGAGTTTGTCCATGACGGGGAAAAGTCGACCGTCGAGCTCGGCTTCGACGAGAAAACCTACCTCATACTCGCCCTCCGCTACAAGGAGCTCTTCGGACCGGTGGGCCCCGGCGGCGAGGTCGACGTGCCCTACGACATCCACGGGTACCTGACCGAGATCGACACCGGCCACATAGACACGGCGTACATGAACGCGAACTTCGAGAAATGGCTCAAGCGCCTGACCGCAGGCGGGGCAAGCTCCGCAGAGCTCGAGGCGATGCTCGACGAGCTGCACGGGTCGTTCGCGTCGCTCGACCAAGAGCAACAGCGCTATGCGGACCTCGTCATCCAGGCGGCCCAGGGTTTCGACCTCGAGCTGAAACCGGGAATGACCTTCATGGATTACATAAACGAGTTCCAGGCGAAGGGCAAGGCTGGTCAGATAAGAGCCCTCGTGGATGCTTTGGGCATCGACGAGCACCAGCTCAGGGCGCTCATGGCGCAGCACGTCACCGAAGCGAACATCAATGAATACGGCAGGCTAGATTCCCTGAAGAAGACGGCGAACATCGAGCTTGCCAAGCAATTCTTTTCCAAGAGGGAAGGCAAACCCGTGCCGCCGTTCAAGGTGTCTATCATGCTCGATGCGCTTTTACGGGAATTCATTCTTTCGGGCGGATTTGACATCGAGTAATACAGCGTTAGTGCGTTTGGTCCCCC
>CACZIP010000258.1 GCA_902781245.1 uncultured Coriobacteriaceae bacterium
CACAAGCTCTCCTCTAATTGAAGTTTGTAAAAATGAACGAATTACAGCTTCTTCAGGATGCCGAGCAACCCACGAGCCGCACCACTGCCGATTGCGCGACTTGCTGAAGTGAGCGCCGCATCGATGAACTTGGTCTTGGCTTTAGCCTCGGCCTCCTCCTTCTTGATGCGCTCCTTTTCCTCTTGCTCCGCCTTCTTTGCAGCTTCTCGCGCCTCGCGTTCGGCTTGCTTTTCGGCGGCTATACGTTGACGTTCCGCTTCCTTCTCCTCGGCAATGCGCTGTTTCTCAGCTTCTTTCTCTTCCGCAATGCGCTGTTTTTCGGCTTCCTTCTCTTCTGCCAAACGCTGCTTCGCCTCTTCCTCGAGACGACGCGCTTCCTCGGCTGCCTCAGCTGCTGCAATAGCAGTGGCATTCAGGATCTCATAGGCGCTCTCACGATCGATGGTAACGTCGTACTTCGAGTTCAACGAATCGTTTGCGACGATATACTCCTTCGCATCTGCGGGTGCTTGATCCATCGAGCAAGTTGGCGCAATAACCATGGCGCGCTGCACGATGCTGGGCGTTCCATCTTCCTGGAGGAAGCTTATGAGCGCTTCACCCGTAGCAAGCTCGGTCAAAACTGTTTCGGTGTCGAAATCAGGGTTCACACGGAAGCTCTCAGCAGCAGCTTTGATGGCTTTTTGCTCGGCGGGAGTGTACGCACGCAGCGCATGCTGAACCTTGTTCGACAGTTGTGCGAGCACTGCGTTCGGAATGTCAGCCGGATTCTGCGTGATGAAGTAAACGCCGACGCCCTTCGAACGCACAAGCTTCACGATCTGCTCGACCTTGTCGAGAAGCGCCTTGGGCGCATCGTTGAACAGCAGGTGTGCTTCATCGAAGAAGAAGCAGATCTTCGGTTTGTCAAGGTCTCCAACCTCTGGCAGCTGTTCATAAAGCTCGGAAAGCATCCAGAGGAGGAATGTCGAATACAGCAAGGGCGACTGTACGAGACGAACGCAATCGAGCACGTTGATATAGCCTTTACCTTCAGAATCGCATTTAAGCCAGTCGTTGATATCGAGAGCGGGCTCGCCGAAGAAGACGTCACCCCCTGCGTCCTGAAGCTGTAATAACGCACGTTGAATAGCACCAATCGACTGCGTGGCAATTTGACCATATGAAAGCGTGTATTCCTTCGCGTGCTCGCCGACATAGTTGACCATCGTGCGCAAATCCTTGAGATCAAGCAACAGCAGACCATTGTCGTCGGCGATATGGAAAATGATGTTGAGGACACCCTCTTGAACCTCAGAGAGACCGAGCAAGCGAGCAAGCAGAATCGGGCCCATTTCTGTGATTGTTGTGCGAACGGGAAGGCCTGCTTCCCCGTATACGTCCCAGAACCTCGTCGGGCAACCATGGAAGTCGTAGTCGGTAACCCCAAGACCGGCAAGCCTGATGACAAGCTTTTCAGTCGCCTCACCTGCTACCGCAACGCCTGAAACGTCGCCCTTGATGTCGGCAAGGAATGTCGGAATGCCCGCATCACTCATCGACTGGGCTATCGTTTTCAAAGTAACGGTCTTGCCAGTACCGGTGGCGCCCGAGATCAAGCCATGCCTGTTCGCAAGTTGGGGGTATAGATAAACTGGCTCGGTTGCTTTTGCAATTTGAAGCTTGCCGTCGATGTACATGAAGCGTCCTTTCCGTAAAGGTTGCGTACTAGTCATATTGTACAACGCCATTTGATACAATCATCCGACGTGAAATCTGACCAAAAGGAAGGATTACCATGAATTTCAAATGCAACCTTATCATCGATTCTTGTTGCGACCTTCCCTTCGATCTCGTTGACCGACAGGGGGTTCAGCTTGTCAAGTTCCCCTACTTCTTCGATGGCATTGAAACACTTGACGACCTGTGGCAGTCCACAACTCCACATGAGTTTTATGGGCGCATGCGCAAGGGTGAACAGCCTACAACAGCGCAAGCCTCTATCGGAGTGTTGACAGAAATGTTCGTCGCTGCGGCAGAAGCAGGTGTTCCGACTGTTTACCTGTGTTTCAGCTCTGGATTGTCTGCTAGCTACGACCAAGCATGCCTCGTTGCTGAAACAGTCAAGAACGACTATCCCAATTTCGAACTACATGTCGTAGACACGCACCTCGCTTCAACTGGAGAAGCCCTCTTGGTCTTCGAAGCGCTCAGACAACAGGAACGTGGCTTGTCAGCCACAGAAATGAGAGACTGGGCACTCGAAGCTCAATACTTCGTAAATGTCTACTTCATGGTCGAAGACCTCGAATGCCTGCATCGTGGCGGGCGCATTCCCAGCTCGGTTGCAGTTGTCGGATCGAAGCTTGATGTAAAGCCAATCATCACGATTCCCGCAGATGGCACCCTGTCCGTAAAAGGGGTCGCACGCGGCCGCAAGAAGGGCCTCAAGCAGCTAGCACAACTCTATTTCGATATCGCAGACAGAACAGCCGCGCAACCATATATCTGCGTCGGAAACTCCGATTGCGAGAAAGACATGAAGAAGCTTGAGGACTTAATTAAAGACGATGGAATCGAGCCGATCTTCATCGAGGGGACGATTGGCCCGGTTATCGGATCACATGTTGGGCCAGGTATGGTTTCGCTCGTGTTCTGGGGGCCTGATAAACGAGAACAGATTTCAGTTGCCGATCGCATCGCCCGAAAGGTACGCGGAAACCAATAACGAAGGGGAGCCGAAGCTCCCCTTTCTTTTCGCTATAAGACAGCGTTGCTCTTAGAGATCTGTTTTCCACAGACCGTGCTTGTTGCAGTACTCGAACACCGAGATAGGCGTTTGACCTTGAAGGTCGATGGTCGCCTCAGGAGCCTCGCCAGGCTTCAGGCAACGAGCGAAAACGCCTTGTTCGGTGACAACGTAAATCCACTCGATGTAATGATCTTCTTCCATGGGATGGGCAACGCTGCCAACCTGAGCATAGAGAATGCCATTTTCAACCGAAACGCTTGGCACATGTTTTTCCTTAGCTGCATCCGTAGTGTTCGCCTCGAGAACCTGCATGGGCTCTCCACAGCAGCTCATCGTCCCCCCACCATCAACAACCTTGATGGCGATGTTTCCGCACTTGGCGCATTTGTAGAATGTTGCTCTCTTCATAAATGTCAACCTCATATATTCTTTCTGCCACTTCTCGCGCAGTGGCCGCGCTCTTTTCCTATAGACGCGAATATGGGATAAAGGGCGTGCATGGGGCGGAGGGCGCT
>CACZIP010000259.1 GCA_902781245.1 uncultured Coriobacteriaceae bacterium
CTGCGAGATGATCGACAAGTTCCTTGACCATGGATTCCGCTACTTCGACACGTCGTATATCTATCACGACAACACGTCTGAAATTGCATTGCGCGAATGTCTGGTAAAACGCTACCCGCGCGATGCTTTCCTGCTGTCTGACAAGCTGCCGATTAAATTCATGGATGTGAAATTTCTCAAGGCACGCGAGGACATGGAGCGCATGCTTCAGCACCAGCTGGACAAGTGCGGTGTCGACTATTTCGATTTCTACCTCATCCACAGCATCACATCGCAAGGTTACAAAGAATGCAACGAGTGGGGTGCGTTCGAATTCCTTTCGGAGGCGCGCGCTGCAGGCAAGTTCCGCGAGTTTGGGGTGTCGCTGCACGATACGCCCGAGTTCCTCGATCAAATTCTGACCGAGCATCCGGAAATCGATTTCGTTGTGCTGCAAATCAATTATCTCGATTGGGAAAGCCCCACCATTCGTTCGCGCGAGCTTTACGAAACTGCCCTCAAGCACGGTAAGCCCGTAGTTGCGATGGAGGTTTGCAAGGGAGGAATGCTGGCGGAGGTTCCCGACGAGGCGAAAGCCCTCATGAAAGCCTACAACCCTGATGCCTCGATTGCCTCGTGGGCGTACCGTTTCACTGCGAGCTTGCCAAACGTGCGCGTGGTGCTTACCAGCACGCCCAAGATGGAGTTCATGGACGACAACATCGAGACGATGGAGAACTTCGAACCTCTCAACGATGAGGAGTACGAAATCCTGCATAAGGTTGTCGAGATCGTCAACGCCAGCATTGCGATTCCTTGCACCGAGTGTCGCTACTGCGAGCAAGGCTGCCCGAAGAATATCGATATCCCCGATTACTTCGGCTTGTACAACGATTTGAAGGCTTTGACCAAGAGCAGCTATTTCAACCCGGTTCGCACCCAGCAGATCAACTATGCCAACTACGTCGAGGCAGGTCGTGGGTCGGCTTCGGAATGCATCGGCTGCAAGAAATGCGAGAAAGTCTGCCCGCAGGGCCTTCCGATCGTCGACTACCTCGAGGACGTCGTACGCGAGTTTGAGGAGTGGACGCCCGCCGATGAAGGCATCGGGTCCGACGCTGCCGGGTTCAGCTCTGTGGTTGACGCGTAAGGAGCAGTTGGTTTCCGCGCATTTTCGAGCTTTCTAACCACTGAGACTTCCCCGCGGGAAACCGGTTTCCCGCGGGGAAAGCAAGACAACCCGAAGGGTTCGGTTCCGCGGCAAGGGTTACCAGAAAGCATGTAAGGAAACACTGGTGACAAGAGCAAAAAGAGACAAATGCAAGATCAACTACGATAGGAGGGATGCATGCTTACAGCAAAGGAAAACTTACGTCAGACCATCATAGATGGTGGTCAGCCCGACCGCTTCGTCAACAACTACGAGGCTGTCTACCTGATGTTTCATCCGCCGATTGTACATTCGGGTGGTCTGCTCGCACCCGGCGATATGAACGTCGTGAACGCATGGGGCGTCACGAACAGTTTCCCCGTAGGAACGATCGGCGCTTTCCCTGTTCACACACCCGACAAGATTGTCGTGAAAGACATCGAAGAATGGGAAAAGTACGTGAAGGCTCCTTCTCTCGATTTCCCCGATGCGGAATGGGAGATGTTTGCCGAGCAGTACGAGCAAGTCAAGGCTTCTGGTAAAGCTTATGCAGCCGCTTTTGTCGCGCCTGGCCTGTTCGAGCAATCGCATCACCTCTGCTCGATTGACGAGGCGCTCGTCTACTATATGACCGATCCTGATAGGATGGCCGACCTGGTCAAGTACTTGGCCGAATACGAGCTTCGTTTGGCTGAGCTCATTTGCGACAAACTCCACCCCGATGCCATGTTCCACCATGACGACTGGGGCTCCGAGCGCAATTCCTTCATGCGCCCCGAGATGTTCGCAGAGTTCTTCGTCGAGCCTTACAAGGAAATCTACGGGTACTATCATGATCACGGTTGCGAACTCATCTTCCACCACAACGATAGCTATTCGGCCAATCTCATTCCCTACATGATCGAAATGGGCATCGATGTGTGGCAGGGCGCCATGGAATCCAATGACGTGAGAGCCCTGCTCGAACAGTACAAGGGGCAAATCGCGTTCATGGGCAACATCGACAACAAGGACGTCGACTTCAAGGGCTGGACGGTTGATGATGTAAAGAGGGTCGCCCGCGAACACACTGTGGGCTGGGGTCCGACCCAGGGCTACATTCCCTGCATCACCCAAGGTGGTCCCGGCTCGACGGTTTCGGGCACATATGTCGAGCTGGTCAAGGCCATTGACGAGATGAACACCGAGTTGTTTGGCTTTACGCAGGAAGAGCTCGAAAACGCTCGTCTTGATCTCCAGGTTCTGTTCGGCTAAACGAATTCGAGCAGATTGAAATTGTCGCACATGTCATGGACCCCGCTTCGGCAGGGTCCATCTTTCTTGGGCGTCTGCTAGCATACACTGTCATGACAAATGAGCTTTCAAATACAAGTAGGGAAACGTGGTTATGTCGGCCGCAGCCTCGCTTGGGGGCTGCTGGCCTGATTACGTTCATCATCTTGGCGAATACCATCATTCCATTCTCGATTGACATGTACACGCCCGCCGTGCCGTCGTTGCCCGGTTATTTCAGCACGACAGAGCGTATGGTCAATTTCACGCTCATGGGCTTCTTTTTGTTCCTGACCGTTTCGTCGCTGCTGCTTGGTCCTATATCCGACAAGCTCGGGCGCAAGCCCGTGCTCGTCGGGAGCATTGCAACATACACGGTCGGAGGCGCCCTGTGCACCATTGCGCCGAGCATCGTGACGCTCATCGGCGCCCGACTCGTTCAGGCTGTTGGCGCAGGTGGCATTACGGCTGTCAGCATGGCGCTTGTCAAGGATTGCTTCGTCGAGGAGCGCCGAGAAAGAATGATCGCCATCATTCAGGTGCTCGCCGTTGTGGGCCCCGTCATCGCACCGCTCATCGGTGGATTCCTCTTGCGATTCTTTTCATGGCGGGCGTCGTTTATCGCCCTTGCGATTCTCGGAGCCATATGTTTGGTGTTCAGCATTCTGTTCGAAGAAAGCCTGCCTGGCGAGGAGCGTCGCAATGACGGTTTGCTCTCTGCGCTGGGTGGACTTGTGGCTGTCGGCCGCAATCCCAAATTCGTAGTGCTTCTGATAACGCTTGCGCTGTTCAACGTTGCGTTCACGGCATATCTGGCCGTTGCGTCTTACATCTATGTCGATACG
>CACZIP010000260.1 GCA_902781245.1 uncultured Coriobacteriaceae bacterium
TCCATGGGTTCTATTATATCGGCTTATAGCTCGTGTAACTAAACGGTAGACAAACGTGCACAGCGGCCATAAGCCGCTCTATGCAACTTTGATGCGCGTTTGAAAGCATTGCAAGGGCGGTTATCTAATGTTTGACTTCGCTTTCTCACGTGCCCAAGCGTCTATCTCAAGCAGCTGATCGATGCTTTCTACACTTTGAACATCATGCATGCTCATAACAGCTTCAACACATTCTGAAATGCCAAGGTAGGTGCCCTCACCTGCGAGGAATGCAGCAACCGCAATCTCGTTTGCAGCATTCATGACGCAAGGAAGCGTGCCGCCCTGAATACCAGCTTCCCGTGCAAGGGCGAGACATCTGAATGTATCCGTATCTGGTTCAGCAAACTCAAGTGAGCCGAGCTTCGTGAAATCAAGCGGTTCAACGGGAGCATTCCAACGTTCAGGGTAGCTGAGCGCGTATTGAATCGGAATGCGCATGTCGGTTGTCCCAAGATGAGCCTTAACGCTTCCATCCGAAAACTCGACCATTGAATGTATGGCGCTTTGCGGTTGAACGACAACGCTAATCTTGTCGTACGGCATATCGAAGAGATGATGCGCTTCGATCACCTCGAGGCCCTTGTTCATCAACGTCGAGGAATCGATGGTGATTTTCGGCCCCATGTTCCAAGTGGGATGCGCAAGCGCCTCCTTGGCTGTAATGCCTTTCAAATCATCGCGTTTTTTGCCCCTGAAAGGGCCGCCGGACGCGGTTACCCAAAGGCGCTCAACTTCTCGATGCTCTTCTCCGATAAGACATTGATAAATAGCGCCATGTTCGGAATCGATCGGCATCAACGCGCCCGCAGGGCCAGTTTCGGGCGCAACGCCTGTCTCGCGCCTTTGTGCGTCGACCTTTGCAGCAAGCGGCATTATCAAATCGCCGCCGACTACCAGTGATTCCTTGTTCGCGAGAGCAAGTACCTTTCCAGCTTTCAGCGTCTCATAGCTCGCACGGAGTCCAGCTGCACCTACAAGCGCGTTCACGACTACATCGACTTCGTCGAGACTGACAAGATCGGCAACAGCACTTGGACCGACCGACACGTCGATTCCGAAGGGTGTATCGCAATTCGGGTTGTCACCGAGCGCAACCGACTTCACGTTGAATTCCCGGGCTTGCTCGAATGCTTCATGTGCACGTCTGCCAGCTGCCAAGGCAACGATTTCGATTTTGTCAGGATGCCTGCGCGCAACATCGAGCGTTTGCGTACCAATCGAACCGGTTGAACCGAGGACGGCGATTCTTCTCATAGAGCACTTCCTTATAAAGTCTGCAGTGATCGAACGTTCTAAAACTGCTTAGAACGGAATGGGTAAGCAACCGAACGTGAACAACAGAATCGCAGCAGCCACAGATGTAGGCATGAGCGAGTCACATCGATCGAATAATCCACCATGTCCAGGCATGATGGTGCCTGAATCCTTGAACCCAACCGAACGTTTGATTCGACTTTCACACAAGTCGCCCAAAACACTCGTCAAACCACAAATCAATCCAAAGAGCAGGCATTGCCAAACTGTGATTGTCACCCCGGGGATTGCAAGAAGGATGCACCAAAACGCCATTGAGACCACCAGACCGGCGATGAAACCCTCCCAGCTTTTGTTTGGAGATGTGCGAGGAGCAAGCTTGTGTTTTCCGAACTTCGATCCGAACACGTATGCCCCAGCGTCGTTGAACCAAATGCTTGCGAAGATGACGAGCACGAGCACGCCGCCCCAGATCCCATCAATCGACATGCGAATGAATAGAAGCCCTGTGAGTTGCATGCCGATGTAAAGGGCTCCGAACATGCACACACCCACATCCGATATTCGTGCACGCAACCAGTAAACATACCAGCATGTCAATGCGAGCGTGAAGAAGAACGTAACCATGATCAAGCCGTTGATTCCAAGGAAGAATGCAAACACCGGATAGGCAGCTGATGCAATAATTCCGATGAATTCGTTAGGCATTTTCGCATCAGACCTCAGCATGTAGTAAAACTCTCCGGCGCATATGGCTGAAGTCAAAGCAAGGATGATCATAGTTGTAACATCGCTGATGAGAATAGCCGCAATGTTGAGCGTGATATAGATCACACCTGTGCGCAAACGTACTTGGAAGCTGCTTGGGTTCTTGAACCGTTCAGGTGTTTTCTCGTATGCCTTCTCCTTGACGCGTTGCGCCTTCTGGCCGGAATTGGGCTTTGGCTTGCCCGTACGCGTAGTTCGCTTAGGAGCTGGGGAAAGTTCGGACATGTCTACACCGCCCCGAACCTTCTATCGCGTCCTTGATAGTCCAGCAATGCACGCAAGAACTCGTATCTATTGAAATCAGGCCAAAGCACATCCGTGACGTATATCTCGGTATACGCGAGCTGCCAAAGAAGGAAATTCGAGATGCGCATCTCCCCTGACGTCCTTATGAGGAGCTCAGGATCGGGAATATCAGCGGTATATAAACCCCGCTCGAAAAGCGTTTCATCAACTTGCGGCGCAACACCGGTTTCCTGAACTTCGTCAACTATTTGCTGCACCGCATGAAGTATTTCCTGACGAGACCCGTAATTCACTGCAACGAGCAACGTCATCCCATCATTGTATTTTGTCTTGTTCCATGCGTCGTCAAACGCATCGCGCGTTTCCTTGGGCAAACGTGAGAGGTCGCCGATGGTCATGACGCGCACATGCTCTTCGTGAAGTCCATCGACCTCGGCCAACATGGTCTTTGCGAACAAGTTCATCAAGCCTTCGACTTCCTCATCAGGGCGTTTCCAGTTCTCAGTTGAAAACGAGTAGATCGTGAGGAATTCGACACCCGAATCGCTTGCAGCACGAATTGTTTCACGCACGGCTTCTATGCCTGCTTTATGACCTTTTAGGCGGTTGAGCGCACGCTTCTTCGCCCATCGCCCGTTACCATCCATGATGACTGCTACGTGCTTTGGGATGCGCGTTTCATCAAGAAGGGCCCTTTCGAGCCCTTCCGGCGGGTTGGGAAATATTTCGTCGATCGGTTTATGGAACATGGACCGAACCTAGATCTCCATTACCTCAGCTTCTTTTTTCTTGAACATCTCATCAATCTTCGTGATGTACTTGTCCGTGAGCTTCTGGACATCGTTTTCGCCATCACGCTGATCGTCTTCGGTGATATCGCCGGCCTTCTCGGCTTTGC
>CACZIP010000261.1:0-3014 GCA_902781245.1 uncultured Coriobacteriaceae bacterium
CGCTCGCCTCGTCCACCTGGAACGAGAAGACCTTTTCCTTGCCGTTTTCCATTTACAGAACCACCGTCCAAACTTCAGGATGCGCGCCGACTGCGACGATGCAATAGCGCAGCATCAAACCACCCGCCAATACGGCACTTGATACCACGAGCGCGAAAGCCGTGGATCGAGCTTTGAGCAGCTGGCTTCCCACCTCGAGCACGAGCGGGAAGCAGACGCCCAAGCAGAGCACGCCGCCTACGAAAGCGCCGGCATACCCGCCGGCAAGCAGGCTGTCAACTGCCGAGCCGGCTACTTCGTAGGGATTCGACATCCCCACGACGACCAGCGCCACCAGCGCACTCGCCTCGAGCGCCAACAGGATTTCGTCAAGGCATGCCACCCTCCTGAACAATGAGGCAAACCGATCGAGCGCACCGGTGAAGCCCGCACACGCGAGCACGAGCGCACAGCCGCACGAAAAAGCCGAGAGAGCGAACAGCACGGGCACCCATGCCGTATGCCAGAACGGGACAGCTGGCATATCTGCCAGCAGCAAACCCGTATACACCATTACGACTATGCCGACGACCAGCGCGCATGCATGCAACGCCTGCACAGCGCCGTAACGCCACCTCGACCCCCCGGACCACCACGCATGCGAAAGCAATAGGGACACCGCCATGAGAAGCGCAAGCGCATACGCTCCGAACGTCAGATAGGTTGGCGTCGGGAAAGCGAACAATAGCAGGGCTTTCTCGACACTGCCAAGGTCAAGCATCAAGAACAGCGCGCCCACGACGAGCGCCGCGCACGCTGCCGTAAACGCAGGCGCCATCAGCTGGACGTACGCATGCGGCGCCCTCATCAGTCGCACGGGCTTTCGCGCCCGAGAACTCATACCCATCGTCGATACGCGATTCCGCGGCGCGAGAAGGCCGAAGAGCGCAAGGAGGACGCAAGCCCCCGCACCCGTCCCCCCGAGGAACAGATAACCCACCACGAACGATGAGAACACGCCTCCCCTTTCCCGCTCGTATGATTGTTGAAGCTATATTGTCATAGGATATTGCAGATGTCAAAGCACACGCGGCAGGGCTGCACTCGACATAACAACGTCATAGCCCATATTTCACCCGAAGCTCTCGCATGGCTTCCCTAGCGTAGCGAAACGCATTCATATGCGGCAATGCCCGCGTCCAACCCGACGCAAACCTAAACGCGCAAGCAGCCATGCCCCCTCTACGACGATGAGGCCTTCCAGCCATTTCAACTGAGGTATCATTACATGAAGCAAACGCGCGCCATGCGCAGCGCACACGCCGCAAGCGCACGAGCGCACTATATATGGGCACATCGTCGGAGAGGGACGAAACCATGAGCATGCTCGAACGTTCAGATGCCTATTGGAAATTCGCCGGTCAATGCACGCAATGCGGGCACTGCACCAAGGCGTGCAATTCGCTGATCGAAGCCGATATGACGCTCGGCGACATCGCGAAAGCCCTGCTCGCGCACGAGCGACGGCCAGCTGACGCAAGCCGTGCGCGGCTGCTTCTTCTGCACGTCGTGCAAGAACACCTGTTTCGCGCACAACGACGTGTGCGACCTCATCTACAACGCGCGCGTCGACTTCCAGAAGCTCGGGCTCATCCCGCGTGACGCCTGGTCGAGCGTGCTCGTCGACCAGGAGTGGGACATCTTCACCGCCTACCGTGCCATCCACGGCATCGGGTATAGCGACCTCACGCGCCATGTGGCGACCGACGACCACGAAGCCGAGACCGGCTTCGACGTGGCGTTCTTCCCCGGCTGCTCGCTGGCAGCCTACGGGCCCGAGCTGACGCGCGAGGTGTTCGAGGCTGTCGAGGAGCTCGGCGGCAAGACGACCATGGTCGACCACTGCTGCGGCTCGTCGCTCAAGAGCGCCGGCTTCTTCGAGCGCGCCGAAGCGCTCTGCGACCTCAACTCGACAGAAATTGCCCAGTCGGGTGCCAGGCAGCTCGTCTGCGTATGCCCCGGCTGCGCCAATGACATGCGCAAGGCGCTCGCGCGCAACGGCGTGGACGTCGAAGTCGTCACGCTCTCGTCGTTTCTGGCCGACCGCGGGTTCGAATCGAAGCGCCCTGCCCCCGAAGGTCCCATCTGCATGTCGAAGTCGTGCCAAGACCGCGACGGCACCTATCTGGAAGAGACATGCGACCTGCTCGGCATCGACCCGCAAACGCCCGCGATCTTCCACGGCTGCTGCGGCGCCGGCGGTGCCGTGAGCGCGTTCAACCCCGACCGCCAAGCTCAGCAAGCCGACAGCAAGCTCTCGTTCGCGCCCGACGGGTCGACGGTTGTCACCATGTGCCCGACCTGCACCTATACCTATGCATACCGCCTGATGAGCGCCCCGCGCGACATCGTGAACAAGCATTACACCGAGCTGCTCTTCGAGAGCCAGTTCGACTGGGACATGGTGTTCTACCAGCTCAACAGCATGTGGTACGGCGAATACGGCGCCTGGCTCGCCGAAGTGTTCGCATGAGTCAAGGCTGTGCGGCAAGCTGACGGAGAAGTATTTCATCCTTTTTCGAGGAGAGGGCAATGCAAAGCAACGAGAATCAGGCAGTCGCCATCATTGGATACGGAACAGCTGGCGTGAACGCGGCAATCGCATTGCGCTTAGCGGGCTACGACGGCGCGATACGCGTGTTTTCCGACACGGGAATCCTGCCGTACAGCCCCATCCTCACGTCATACTACGCAGGTGGAGAAAAGACATATGAGGATTGCTTCCCGTGGAGCGAGGCTGAGCTTGACGAACTCGAGCTCGACGTGCTCGCCAACAGCCCCGTCGTCGAGCTCGACCCTGCCGCGCATGCCATCACGACGCCCGATGGCACGTTTCCGTACACGAAGTGCATCGTCGCTACCGGTGCCACGCCCATGTGCTTGGGCTTTCCCGGCGTCGACGGCGATGAAGCCTACCAGCCGCTCGTCCTGCGCTCGATGGACGACGCCGAGCGCCTCAAGGCGACGATCGAAGA
>CACZIP010000261.1:3028-6230 GCA_902781245.1 uncultured Coriobacteriaceae bacterium
ATGCTCGTGAGCGGCGCCTCGATGGTCGCGCTCAAGACGCTCGAGGCGTGCCTGAACCACGGCCTCGACTGCACGCTCGTCGGCATGAACCCGCATGTGCTCGATTTCAACGCGCTACCCGAAGCAGCCGAGCGCTTCGAGCGCGGCCTCGTCGAGAAGGGCGTGACGCTGCGCCTGGGCACGACGATCGCGTCCGTGCGCCGCATCGACGACGCGCAAGCTTACCAAGGCCGCAAGCTCGAGGTGACGTTCGCGAACGGCGAGGTCGACACGTTCGACGAGATTTCCGTCGCGCACGGCATGAAGTCGAACCTCGATTTCGTGAAGGAAGGCTCGCTTGAGGTCGACCGCGCGCTCGTCGTTGACGAGTTCATGCGCACGAGCGACCCCGACGTCTATGCCGCAGGGGATGTCGCCCAGGCTACCGAGCTCATCTCCGGCCAGAAGCGCATCGTCGGCATCTGGAAGAACGCCGCGCTCCAAGGCGCCTGCGCTGGGCGAACCATCGCCGCCGAGCTTGCCGGCGAAAAGTCGCCAGCCGATTGCGCGCTTGCCGGCTCGATCTCGACGAACACGATTGCCGTGAACGGCACGCTGTTCATCTCGGCAGGTACGATGGAGGTCACCGACGACCGCTGGGTCGAGGTGCACGAAGACGACAAGATGACGGTCGTCTACGTCTTCGAGCGCACGGATGCAGGCGCACGACGTCTCGTGGGCTTCAACCTCACCTGCGATGAAGATGTCGAGGGCAGCAAGGCCTACGACACCGGCGCCATGCTCACACTCAAGATCGAACGCGGCTGCCGGGACCGATAACAAGCGGATGATGCATATACCTCAGAGGTTTTTGTATCATTTTGCTCAAACGGCAACTTGGTCGGAGCAGTTTACTCAAAATGATACAAAAGCCTCTGAGGTATATGCATCATCCAAAAAGCCCCGCGCTTCCAGGCTTAAGGAAACGCGGGGCCAACGAGCATCTCGCTGACTTCAATGACTAGAACTTCGCGTACTTCTTGAGGTTCTGCTCGAGTTTCGCGACAAACTTCTTGCCGGTCTCGGAGAGCTCGGCGCCCTTCTTCACGACGTAGCCGAGGTGCAGCTTGACATCGGTGTCGAGCGCAACGGTCGACAGGCCCTTGCCGTCGGAGATGCCTACGAGGATGCCACTCGTCACGGTGTAACCGTTGAGGGCGGTGATGAGCTCAGACAGCGATGCACGGTCGGTGCAGGCGATGCCCTTGCGGCGCTTCTCGTCGGCGAGCGCTTCCTCGGCGAAGTACTGGGGAGCGCCTTCTTCCTGCTCGAAGTAGATGTACGGATAGTCCTCGAGCTGCTCGAGCGTCACCTTCTCGGAGTTCACAAACGGGTGGGTCGCTGGCAGAGCGACGCGCGGAGTCGACTGGATGAGCTCGACGAACTCGAGGCCCGCTTCTGCGAAAGCTGCTTCAAGGTCATCGGCTGTGCGCGTGGTCTTGACGAGCACGCCCAGCTCGGAAGCGCCCGACATCACATCTCCGATTACGTCGTGCGTCGTGCGATCGCGCAGCGCGTACTCGTAATCGTCGCCGCCGTTGCTCAGCACGATGCTGGCGAAGGTCTGCACGTTGAACAGGTAGTGCTGACCGGATACTGCGAATTGCGTCATATGTTGATCCTTTCACTTGTGGAAAAGAGGCTGCTCCTTTTCCACGCATCGTCGAGTTACTTCTTGTGAGCGGCGTGCTCTTCCGCCTCGTGCATGACTTCCTTGGCTTCGGCGGTCGACGTGCGCTCGTCGATGAAGCGCTTGACCTTGTGCTCGCCGGAAGCGCCCAGCTTGTCGGTGTCGTAGACGAGCACGCGCGCCGGGCGCACGCCCGTGTGGGTCTTGAGCGCGTTCTCGACGCGGCTGGCGATCTGGTCGAACGGCTCGTCGGAGTCGAACACGCGCTCGACCGAGACCTCGTACTTGGTGGTGTGGTTCTCGTCGTAGGCGCGGATGCGGTACTCGCCGGACAGGCCCTTGTCCTGGCGGACGATGTACTCGATATCGGACGGGAAGACGTTGACGGCGCTGACGATGAACATCTCGTCCTTGCGGCCGGAGATGTAGATGCGGGTCATGGTGCGGCCGCATTCGCACTTGTTGCGGTTGACCCAGCCGATGTCGCCCGAGCGGAAGCGGATCATCGGGCGGCTGCGCTTGGTCAGCGTGGTGTAGACGATCTCGCCCTTCTCGCCGTCAGGCAGGACTTCGCCGGTGACCGGGTCGATGATCTCGACGAGGATCTGGTCCTCGATGATGTGCAGGCCGTCCTTGTGCTCGCACATGCCCGCGCAAGCGCCGTAGATGTCGGACAGGCCGAAGAAGTCGTAGACGCTCGCATCCCAAATGTCCTCGATGGCCTTGCGCGTGGTCTCGATCGAGCCGCCCGGCTCACCGGAGATGATGATCGTGCGCAGGTTGGCGAAGTCGACCTTGGGACCGTAGCCCTTCTCGAGGGCTTTCTGGCCGAGCAGCCATGCGTACGACGGCGACGACCAGAAGTGCGTCGGCTGGTAGTGCTTCATGGCCCACAGCAGACGGTCGGACGGCACAGCGCCGACCCAGATGCCGAGAGCGCCGAGCTCCTGGGCGCCGATGACGCAAGGGCCGCCAACGTAGAGGGCGAAGTTCATGCCATGCAGGTAGCGGTCGTTGGGACGCATGCCGGTCTGCCAGAACAGACGGGCCTCTGCGCGCATGAACTCGTCGAAGTCGTGCTGGGAGAACGGGCTCATCGTGGGCACGCCGGTCGAGCCCGACGACGTGGCCATGTAGACGACGTCGTCCTCGGGCACGCAGCACAGCTCGCCGAAGAAGCTGCCGATGCCCTGGCAGTCGCGCTCGGTCTGCTTGTCGATGAAGGGGAACTTCTCGAGATCCTTGAGCGAGGTGATGTGCGGATCGACGCCCGCCTCGTCCCAAGCGCGCTTGTAGTACGGGCTGTTCTCATACGACCAGACGAGCTCGTCCCTCAGACGCTCGAGCTGCAGCTCCTCGAGCTTCTCGCGCGGCCATGTCTCGACATCGTCGTAATACTTTTCGTCGTAGGGTACGTTCTTCTTTGCCATAAAGCCTCCTACTATCTACTTATCGTGTTTTGACTGTTCCAATCGAACCATTCAGAATGCGATGCAGTTACTGGCTGGGCAGGTATGTCGTCATGTGGCCTGA
>CACZIP010000262.1 GCA_902781245.1 uncultured Coriobacteriaceae bacterium
GAAGGCAAATCCGTGCACCTCATCGCCAGTCGTCCCGAACTCGCCATCGACTGCAATATCCGCAACCGTCCCATCCTGCTTGCCGAGATAGAGGCGGCCGGCATCGACGTCCGCAAGGGCGCCCGCGTGGCGCGTGTTGAGAAGGACCAGGTCGTGTGCACTACGTCAGAAGGCGAAATCGTGGTGTCGGCTGATACGGTGGTCAGCGCCATCGGCCAACGTTCGCGCATCGAAGCGGTTGACGAATTGCGCGATGCCGCGCCGTTCGTGCGCATTGTCGGCGATGCCGTGCGCCCTGGTACCATCACTGCTGCCGTGTACCAGGCTTACCACGCAGCGCTTGATATATAGGTATTTCCGCATTGCCGAAAGGCCTATTACTCTGAAAAATCGTATGGAATGAAAAAAGCTCAGCCCGTTACGCGGGCTGAGCTGGTGCTTCGTGCTGGGATGTACGAGACTTATACTCGCGTCCTCCGACATCGCTTCCGCAGCGGGTGCACTCATTCGTAGACGCAATCCGTGGGCCCTGCGGTATACTTGGGTCATGTTTGCTGAAAGGGTAGTATGCTGGAGGCTGTTAAGGAGTTCTGATGATAGAACTGCGCAACGTTTCCAAGTCCTATCCGGGCAAGGACAGAAAAGCCGTCGATGGCCTGTCTTGGACGGTTGTAGACGGCAGGATAACCGGTTTCTTTGGCCCGAACGGCACGGGCAAGTTGACCACGCTGAAGATGATCTGCGGGGTGCATTCCATTGACGAGGGCTCCATCAAAATCAATGGGCACGACATCGCGACCGACGCTGTGGAGGCGAAGCGCCAGTTTGGCTATGTGCCCGACGATCCCGACCGGTTTTGCGCCTGACGGGCGTCGAGTACCTGAACTTCATGGCCGATATGTACGGCACGCCCAGCGATAGGCGGCCCCCTTCATCGAGAAGTGCGGCCGCCGTTTCGAGATATACGATGCGCTTGGCTCGCGCATCTCGGACTATTCGCACGGCATGCGCCAGAAGGTGCACGTCATGGCAGCGCTCATCCACGAGCCGAGCGTCTGGATCCTCGACGAGCCCATGACGGGCCTCGACCCTAAGGGCGCCTACGAGCTGAAGGAGATGATGCGCGAGCACGCCGCGCGGGGCAACTCGGTGCTGTTCTCCACGCACGTACTGGAGACGGCCGACGTCCTCTGTGACGACGTATGCATAATCGCGCACGGGCGCAAACTTTTCGACGGCACGCTCGAAGAGCTGAGGCAAGCCAATTCAGGCAAGACGCTCGAGCAGGTGTTCTTGGAGATGACGGCGCATGAATAGCGTCGTGCTCCTCACGAAGCTCCAGCTCATGCAGACGCTCGGCGGAGTGCGCTCTGCCATCGAGAAGAGGGCTGGCGCGAACGGGGCAATGGCGGGCACGGCACTAATCGGCATCGTCCTTTTCGTTTGCGTCGCATGGCTGGGCTACTCGGCTTACAGCGTAGTCGGCGCGTTGGGGCTCGACGAAGTTGTCTTCGACATGCTGTTTCTGGTCTGCGGTGTGCTCACGTTCGCACTCTCGCTTCCGGCGATCCTGAGCACGTTCTTCGGAGCATCCGACATCAACGACCTGCTTCCGCTACCCGTCTCGCCCTTTGCCATCGCGTTCTCGAAAGCGCTCAGCGCGCTGGCCACCTCGTACCTCTACACGTTCCTCATCATCGCCGCGCCGCTGGCGGGCTGGGGCGTTGCTGCTGGCGCAGGAGCCGGTTACTGGTTCGCGTATGCGCTTGCGGTCCTGCTCGCCCCCATGATGCCCGTCGCCTACGCCGGCACCATCTCCATCATCATAGCCGCGCTGTTCAAGCGCGTGCGCACCAAAGACGCCATCACCACCATAGCTACGGTGCTCACGCTCGGCATTTCGATTGCAGCGTTGTTCGTTTCCCGCAACCTGGACCTGGGAGGAAACGCGGCAGCCACCCTCGGGGGCGTCTCCGATGCGATGGGCGGCGTGGTCATGGCCTTCCCGGCCTACGGTTTTGCCGTGTACGCGCTCGTGCATTCCGATGTGCTCAGCTGTGCGCTGTTCGCGCTGGTCTCGCTCGCTTCCTTCGCCGTGTTCGTGATCGTGGTGCGCGTACTGTACCTGCGCATCGTCACCGCCCTTTCGTCGGGCGCGGGCAAAACCGATGCGTATGCGGGCGCAGGGGCCCAGACGCAGACCTCCGCTCTCAAGGCCATGGTGCGCTTCGAGGTGCGCAAGATAGCGCGCAACTCGTCGGTGGTCCTGAACTATGTGGCCTACCCGCTACTTATAATGCCGTTCACGTTCGGCATTATCTTTTCGTCGGATTCGATGGCGGATTTTGGGGGTCTTGTCTCCAACCTGGGCGATGCCACCTCTGCAGCTGCGGGAATCGGCCTGACCCTGTTCATATTCCTCGCCGTCGTCTACATGCTCTGCAACAAGATAGCGGGCACGCACATATCGCGCGAGGGCTCAAACTGGACGTATATGAAGTTCATCCCCGTGCCCATGCTCACACAGATCCGCGCTAAGGTGCTCCCGGGATTTGCCGTCAACGTGGTCACCACGGTAGTGTTCATGGCGGTGGGCGGTTACTACCTCGTCGCCAGGATGGGCGTCGACGTAGTGGTGGTCGTTTTCGGGGCGTCCTGTTGCTGGGTGCCTCTTGGCTTATGATCTGCGTATGTGCATGGAGTGACACCCGCAGCCCCAATGTCGATTGGGGAAATGACGGAGACGTGAGCGCGAAGGTTCTGAAGCGCGGCGGAGGCCTGCTCAGGGCCCTGCTCGTGGGGCTCGTCTATGCTGCGCTTCCGCTGCTCGTGTCGCCGTTGGTGGGGCTCGATCCGCGCGTTTTCATGCCCGTGCTTGCCGCCGTTGGCATTGCCGTTTCCGTAGCGCTGGGGCATGTGCTTCTGAAGGCAGCTGCGCGAAACGTGGAAGTATTCGAATGAATGGCTTAATGGATCTAGGAAAGACCTGCTATTTAAAGTCAAGGGGCAAACCCGAGATTTTTGATAGGAACCTTGAGAAGTGAATATGGGATAAAGAGCGGGCATGCTGACGCGCGC
>CACZIP010000263.1 GCA_902781245.1 uncultured Coriobacteriaceae bacterium
AGTGACACAAAGGTACCTGGTACCGATGTGTCAAATAGGAGAGAAGCAATGGCAGATAAGGTACGAGTTCGTTTCGCCCCGTCGCCGACTGGGCGCTTGCACATCGGCGGCGCTCGCACGGCGATTTTCAACTGGGCGTTTGCACGTGCGATGGGCGGTACGTTCATCCTGCGCATCGAGGATACCGATCCCGAGCGTTCGACCGAGGAGAACGTCCAGGTCATTTTGAACGCCATGAAATGGCTCGACCTCGATTGGGATGAAGGCCCCGAGGTTGGTGGCGAAGCAGGTCCGTACTTCCAGATGCAGCGCATGAACACGTATGCCGAGGCGCTCGAGCGCTTGAAGGAACGCGGAGCGGTCTATCCGTGCTTCTGCTCGAAAGAGACGCTCGACGCGAAGCGCGAGCAAGCGGAGAAGACCGAGGGCGGCTACGCGGGTTATGACCGCACTTGTCGCGACCTCGATCCAGCTGAGGCACAGCGCCGCATCGATGCGGGTGAACCGCATACATGGCGCTTGAAGGTGCCGCTGGACCATGGCCCCATCGAGTTCACCGATGCTGTGTACGGCCACGTGTCGTTCCCGGCAGACGTCATGGACGATATGATCCTCGTGCGCACCGACGGCAGCCCGACGTACAACTTCGCCGTGGTCTGCGACGATGCCAACATGGGCATTACGCATGTCATTCGCGGTGACGACCACCTGTCCAACACGCCGCGCCAGATCCTGATCTACGAGGCGCTCGGCTACGAGAAGCCGACGTTTGCACACCTGTCGATGATTCTCGGCCCCGACGGCAAGAAGCTCTCGAAGCGCCATGGCGCGACGAGCGTCGAGGAATACCGCGACCGCGGCTACTTGCCCGACGCGATGGTGAACTTCCTCGCTCTTCTGGGCTGGTCGCTCGACGGTGAGACCACCATCATGAGCCGCGATGTGATTTGCTCCGAATTCTCGCTCGACCGCATCACCAAGAAGGACGCGATCTTCGACGAGACCAAGCTCGATTGGATGAACGGCCAGTACATCCAGAAGATGGGCGCCCAGGCGTGGGTGGAGTTGAGCCGTCCGTGGCTTGCCCGTGCGCATGCCGAGGGCTACCCGTATGTGTACACCGCTATCGTGCCGACGCCCGACCCGAATGCTCCAGCTGAAGCTGAGGAAGTCGAGCCTCTGAACGAGGAGCAGCTCGCCGCATTCGAGGATTCCTATGCGGCGGATCCTGCCTTCTACGAGGCGCTTTATCCGCTCGTTTCGGAGCGCGAGACATCGCTCACCGAGTGCGAGTCCAAACTCGCCTACATGTTCTGGGGCCCGTGCGTGCTGCTCGACGAGAAGAGCGTCAACAAGATTCTACGCAAGGATGGCGCGCGTGCCGACGAGGCGCTTGCCGCTTGCCGCGAGGTTCTGGCTGATGAGGCAAACGAATGGAAGGCCGAGGTGCTCGAGGAAAAGTGCCGTGCACTCGCCGAACCGCTCGAGATGAAGTTGCGCAACCTGCTCCAACCGCTGCGTGTGGCCATTTGCGGCAACATGGTTTCGCCTCCGTTGTTCGAATCAATCGAGCTCTTGAAGCGTTCCGATGTGCTCGCACGCATCGACGCAACCACCGCTGAGGTTTTCTAGTTTGAATGAGTCACTTTGACTGTCAAAAGTGACTCATTCTTTATTGCTCAATGCACTTATAATGTTCATTGAGAATAAATGGTTGCCCCGCCTGCGACGCGGGGCACGCACTTGCAAGGAGCAAAACATGACTGAAGCACGTTCGTATCTGTTCACATCCGAATCGGTGACTGAAGGGCATCCTGACAAGCTATGCGACCAGGTGTCTGACGCTATCCTCGACGCGATTCTGGCGAAAGAAGCCCAGCTTGCTGCCGAGGGTTACGTGTCGCCGAGCGGTCGTCCCGCTAACGTCGACGAGGTGCGTTGCGCCATCGAGACGTTCACTACCACGGGCATTGTGACCGTGATGGGCGAGGTTCGCACTGAGGCTTATGTCGACGTTGACACCATCGTGCGCGATGTTGTGCGTGATATCGGCTACGTTAGGGCGAAGATGGGCTTCGATGCCGAGACCTGCGCCGTTGCAAATTACATGCATGCCCAATCGGCAGACATCGCCATGGGTGTCGACGAATCCTACGAGGTTCAGCAGGGCCAGGTGGCCGGCGACGACGCTTACGACCGCATCGGTGCGGGCGACCAAGGCGTCATGTTCGGCTATGCGTGCGACGAGACGTCAACGCTCATGCCCATGCCTATCTACCTCGCGCATCGCCTGGCCGAGCGCCTCACGCAGGTGCGCAAGGACGGCACGCTGGATTACCTCTACCCCGATGGAAAGACCCAGGTGACCGTTCGCTATGTCGATGACAAGCCGGTTGCCGTGGAGAAGGTCCTCGTGTCCACGCAGCATAGGGCTGACGTCGAGGTTCCGCAGATCAAAGCCGACATGATCGAGCACGTTATCACGCCTGTATTCGAGGCGGAAGGCGTGGACTGGGAAGGCGCCGAGGTGTTCGTCAACCCGACCGGTCGTTTCGTCGTGGGCGGCCCCATGGGCGACACGGGCCTGACCGGCCGCAAGATCATCGTCGACACATATGGCGGCATGGGCCGTCATGGTGGCGGTGCGTTTAGCGGCAAGGACTGCACGAAGGTCGACCGCTCGGCTGCGTACGCTGCGCGTTGGGTCGCGAAGAACATCGTGGCAGCTGGCCTTGCCAGCCGTTGCGAAATCGAGCTCGCTTACGCTATCGGCGTTGCACGTCCGCTTTCCATCTACGTTGACACGCATGGGACCGCAACGGTTCCCGAGGAGACGATTGAACGTGCGGTCGCCGAGGTCTTCGACCTGCGTCCGGCAGCCATCATCGACGTGCTGCAGCTCCGTCGTCCGATTTATCGTCTGACGAGCAACTACGGTCATTTCGGTCGCGAGCTTCCCGAGTTCACCTGGGAGCGCACCGACAAGGTTGACGAGCTGCGCGCTGCTTGCGGGCTATAAATTCGCCATTTTACAAAGTGGCACACTGCTCCCAGGGAAGGGTGTGCCACTTTTGG
>CACZIP010000264.1 GCA_902781245.1 uncultured Coriobacteriaceae bacterium
TTTCCTCCAACTTCGTTCATCGATTTTTATTGTTATTGCCAGGCCAAATGAATGGAATTGACATCGGCGGGAACATGCCGAGGATTGCAACCATGTACCAGGGACTGTTCTCATCGTTGCTAGCATCACCGAGGAAGAAACCGGTGATCATCATCGCAGCACCGATGATGGCCAGAAACGCCGTTAGCTTTATTCGCCCGGGTCTCCGCTTTTCATCAAGCTCCATACGAGCGAGCTCGAGCCTTTCGTCGATTTCTGCTTCTCTTATTCGTGTCTCGTCAACTTTTCGGTATATGCGGGTCTGCGAGCCATCGTCGATATGAAGCGGCGTGCCACAATACATGCAAAAACATTGATTTTGGCCAAGGGGCGGCTGTATTGCACCGCCACATTTCGGACATGTCATAGGTGTTACGACAGCCGTTCGTGATTCGCTTCTCGTCGGATTGCCGTTCGACATTCGAAACGTTTTCATCGCCTCGATGTCCTCGAAGTTTTCCGCAAGAGACCCAACAACCTTAATGACGTTTGACAGTATCGACATGGCTTACCCCGATGAAACGATTGACCTTGCATTTCATCTTTGACGATACCGAGAATTACCATGCGATTCATTAGCTGCCAGCTAATGAATGATTACAGTTTGGCTACCGTAACCTATTAGCTCTAACGTCAGGAAATGATGCCACGAATGGACGTCGCTACTACATAAGCCAATATGAGCAGAAGCCAGCAATGCCATGCTTTCACCTGGCGCAATGCAGGAAATCGTCTTTTCAGTCGGGACTTGTCGATGCAGGCAAAGCAGAGCAACACTGCGAGAACGATGGACAAAATGAGCGAAATCACATTGCCGAGCGGCGAATACACCACATGTTCAGGCGACATAAGGCCAGTCGTAACGGCGAGGTAAACGCTGTAACCGATGATGAAAGAGCAAAATGCAACAACAAGCGGATTCCAGACATAGGCAACAATGCGGCCGATCAAACCACGCGGAACGCCCTCATCGTACACTCTGTCAGCTTGCGTGACTGTTTCGATACTCGGAGCAATGGGTCGAATCACTTTGCCATCGATGGCATTCTCGAACGCTGCCTTCAAGGCACGGGCGCTGTTGAAGCGCTGCGCAGGATCGAACGACGTAGCCTGCACGATCAGCCGTCTCATCGATTCGGGCACGCTGGCGTCCGAAAAGCCAGCCTCGCGCACAGCCTGAGTCGGTATCGTCTCGGTAAGACAAAAGTAGAGCAGCATCCCCAAAGCGTACACATCGCTACTCGCCGTCGTCTGACCATAGCCGTATTGCTCTGGCGGAGCAAAATCGCGTGTCCCGAAATGTGCTGTATCAGTCTCTGCGCCCACGCGCACTTCACGTGCAATGCCGAAATCGATAATCGTCACATTGCACGCCCGCGCACCTCCGAAACTCACACGTACATCTCCAGCACTCGATCCTGGATTTTCATCCACCGACACAATGATGTTCGAAGGTTTCAAGTCTCGATGTATCAATGGCGGATCGAACTTTTCGTGCAGCTCGCAAACAGCATCGCATAGCAGAGGAAACACGACGCGCGCAAGGTCAATTGACGGATCGAGGCGGTATATAAGATCTTGCAAAGTTTCGCCTTCAACGAACTCCATGACGACAACCAATTCGTCGTCACGCGGGTAGCACTCGAATACGCGCGGCAAATGTTCGAAAACACAACCCGAACGTTGCGCTTCGAAAATCCGCTCGTACGCAATGCCCAAACCCATCTCACGCTTGATAAACTTGCGGATGAAGGGTCCGTCTTCGCTGCCGTCCTCTTTCATCAGCCAGACGCGCTGGGTTGTTTCATAAGCCGACGCCTTCAAAACCTTTTCCACGCGGTATCGTTCTTCGCGCTGCAATGAATCGAGATATTGCGCTAGGTCATCGGACATCAGGGGATCCCATCAGCTGATGGTTTCTTCGCCAAAGCGGAACAGCTCCTCGTCGGTGCGCATGAGCGTGTAACCATGGTCGAGACAGAAAATGATAATCGCATCGCGCCGATTCTTGCAGTACAACTCGTTATGGCCGGCAGCTTGCAAAATGCGGTTCGCTTCTTGCAACGTGGCTTTCAGCGCAAATGCAATTTGCAACACGTAATTGCGCGACGCATGCTTTCGACCAACGAAAATCTCATAGCCGTACGTGGGATTTAGGCCCGCTTCTTCCACGACCGTCGATCGCTTCAGCCCCTTTTCATCAAGTAGCTGTTGCAAATACTCGGGAAGGCTCCTGTCGACAACCTTGTTCTCGGTCACGAAATCAATCGGATTGTCGGAGCTTAGCAGCTTTTCGAGCAGCTCATCTGTCAGCGGTTCTTTCACGCGACGCTTTCTTTTCCGTTTGGATTTCTTTTTGACCATAGTGTAGCGAAGTCTAAGGATTCCAGAGCAGAAATTCATTAGCGCGCGGCTAATGCGAACAAGCGATAACTCGTTTTTCATGGAAGGCGAATCGTTCCGAATCGCCACTCAACATCAATCGTCACGCCGCAAGCAAACGTAACCAAAACCCGAGCAAACCAGTTGCCATGAGCGCACCTACGAGGACGAGCAGAGCGCCGCTGATTTTGTTGACGATGTCGTAATGCGCCTTCACCCAAGTAAACGCACCTTCCAACTGGTCGATCAGCACAGCGGCAATGACGAAGGGCAGCCCTAAACCAAGCGAATAGCACAGCAGCAAAAGAACTCCGGTTACCGTATGTGCAGATGAAGCAGCCAAGCTCAGCGCCGAACCGAGGAAGGCGCCGACGCACGGCGTCCACCCAACCGCAAACACCATGCCGAACACGAGCGATGACCAGAACCCGCGCGGCATCACACCTGCAGATGGTTTGAGCGTACGTTGCAATAAGGGAATGCTCAGCATACCGAGGTAGTTGAGCCCGAGGATTATCACGATAATCCCGCATATAGCATTGAGAACGCCTTGGTACTCGAACAACAGATGCCCAGCTGTGCCAGCCAGAGCTCCCATAAGGGTGAATACGGCGGTAAAGCCCATGA
>CACZIP010000265.1 GCA_902781245.1 uncultured Coriobacteriaceae bacterium
GTCGATTTCAAGATGCCCGGCTGCCTCACGTTCGAGGAGGCGTTCGAGCGCGCCGAGGCGGTTCCGCTGGACAAGGTGCAGCGCATGGCCGACGCCGTGCGCCCCGATGACGTATGCAACATGCAGTACACGTCGGGAACCACCGGATTCCCTAAGGGCGTCATGCTCACGCACCGCAACGTGGTCAACGACGGCAAGTGCATCGGCGACCGCATGGGGCTGTCCACGGCCGACCGCATGATGATTCAGGTGCCCATGTTCCACTGTTTCGGCATGACGTTGTCCATGACGTCGTCTATGACGCATGGCACCACGATGTGCCCCATGCCGTACTTCTCGGCCAAGGCGTCGCTGTCGTGCATCACCAACGAGAAGATCACCTGCTTCAACGGCGTGCCGACGATGTTCATCGCCATGTTCAACCATGCCGACTACAAGAAGACCGACTTCTCGCACATGCGCACGGGCATCATGGCCGGTGCCGGTTGCCCGCCCGATCTGATGAGAAAGGCGGCTCAGCCCGACGAGATGAACATGGGCGGTATCGTCAGCGTGTACGGCCAGACCGAATCCGCGCCGGGCTCGGTCATGACCGCCTGGACCGACCCGCTGGATTGGCGCGTCGAGACGGTCGGCTACGAGTACCCGCACGTGCAGTGCAAGATCATCAACCCCGGCACGGGTGAGGAGATGCCCGACGGTGTGGCGGGCGAGTTCTGCAGCCGCGGCTACAACATCATGAAGGGCTACTACAAGATGCCCGACGCCACGCGCGACACCATCGACAAGGACGGCTGGCTGCATTCCGGCGACCTGGTCATGCGCGATGAGAATGGCAACTTCCGCGTCACCGGTCGCATCAAGGACATGATCATCCGCGGCGGCGAGAACATCTACCCCAAAGAGATCGAAGACTTCATGATCACGAACCCGAAGGTCAGCGACTGCCAGGTCATCGGCGTGCCCGATACGAAGTACGGCGAAGAGGCAATGGCCTGCATCATCCTCATGAAGGGCGAGGAGGCCACCGAGGACGAGATGCGCGAATTCGCACGGAAACGCATCGCGCGTCACAAGGTGCCGCGCTACATCAAGTTCGTGGACACGTTCCCGATGAACGCTGCAGGCAAGGTGCTCAAGTACAAGATGCGCGAAGAGGCTGCCCGCGAGCTCGGGTTTGACGTGAAAGAGGAGAAGTAGCCGGCTCGAAGAGGGTAGGTTTGGTTAGAAGCGGGTAAGCAAGCTTGCTTGAATGCGGCGCGGGCTCGAGGTGTTCGAACCCGCGCCGTACTAGTTGTGCCCTTTAATTACACCCGTTCGAACGCAAGGCGGGGATAGTCGTCCTCTTCGACGTAGATGGTCCCGCAGTGCTTGAAACCGAGCTTTTCGAGCAGCCTTTGCATGACGGCATTGTCGCCGTGCGTGTCGATGCGCAGGTGCCCGCATTGCTGATAAGCCCACTCGATGCAAGCGCTTCCCACGCCCTTGATCGAGCCATCGCTTGCGACGCGGTGGACGACGCCGTATGGGCTGTCGTCGAGCCATGCGCCGTCTTCGATGTGCGCATAAGTTGGCTCGATGTCGGGGCCGAAATCGTAGTAGAAGACGCCGATGATTCTGCCATCGCATTCGCACACGTGACATTTTCCGCGCTCGATGTCTTTGCGAATCAGCTGCTCAGGAGGCCAGTTCGTCGGCCCCCATTGGTTCGGGTTGCCGTGTTCGGCCATGAACGCACGCGCGATGGCGTAGATCTCCATGATGCGTTCGAAATCGTTTTCGGTGGCTTTCCTGATTTGCATCTGTTTCATCACTTCCGCGCTTTCGAGGAACTGCTCTGTCAAGAGCTCATCCCTTTTATATCATTGAATGCCGTGCGTCACTTTCAGGTATGCGTCTGCGACAAGTTGAGCGTGATCGAACGCGAAGCCACTGCTGTCTATTACGTGCGCACACGGGGCTCCGAATCTTCGGGCTGTGATATCGAATCGCACGAGCAAGGGTTCCTCATCCAAGCATCGCAATGAAAGCGTGTATGTGCCGCGAGCGTCCGAATCGTCGAATGTCGCTTCCGCCGTCCACCAACGCGCATCAGCTGCGTCGTCTCCAGCTTTAGCATCGATGGCGCTTTCGACCAATGTGCAAAAACCGCCGGACACCGTCCATCCGCGTGGGTCGCGCCCTGGCGTGCCGTAGATTCCGAACGGATCCAACGAAACGTTGGTAATCCCTGTTTCCTCTTCGAGCTCGCGCCGCGCCGCATCGATTACGTCCTCGTTCGGGTCGACAAATCCTCCCGGTAAAGCCCAGCAGCTTCTAAACGGATGCCGTGCGCGTCTGATGAGGAGCAGCTCAACGCCATCTCGACTATGGCGAAACACTGCAATATCAGCGGTGAGCGAGGGTTTGGGGTACTCCTTTTTCTTGTACTCCTCAAGGAACTGCTCTTCCGTCATTCCTTCTTCAGGTGTGGTCACGGTGCCTGATGCGTTATCGGTTTCGTGCTGCATGTTCATCGCCCTTTTCTACGGGGAAAAAGCTTCTAAATGCTTTTCAAGTGTCTGACTTCGTTAATGCCATCGTATAGAAAAAAGGTTTGATTGATAAGGTGCGCAGTTCCATATTAGGCAGAAAAGGTAAGGGCCGCCATTGCTGGCGGCCCTCGTTAACGTTGGCTCAAAAGGTTGTTTGCTGACAGCGGACTAGTTGGCTGCTTGACCAGGCTCCACAACGAGGGTGTCCTCGTAGTCGGCGCCGTACACGTCGAGCAGCGTCTTCTCGTAAGCGCTGTGGAAGAACTTCTCGGCGCCCAGCTTGGCCATGTCCTCGTTGATCCACTCGAGCAGCGTCGTGTTGCCCTTCGAGACGGCAGGAGCGATGGTGTCGAGCGAGCCGAGCTCCTCGATGCCTACCGTGAAGCCCGTCGTGCCGTTGGCAAACGCGATGACCTCGGTGTTGTCGTTTGCCCAAGCAACGCCCTGACCGT
>CACZIP010000266.1 GCA_902781245.1 uncultured Coriobacteriaceae bacterium
GGCCACATGACGACATACCTGCCCAGCCAGTAACTGCATCGCATTCTGAATGGTTCGATTGGAACAGTCAAAACACGATAAGTAGATAGTAGGAGGAAACACATGGCAGAAGCAAAGAAGCAAAGGGTTATCGACGACAATATGCACTTTTTGCCGACGGACCTGTTCACCAACGAGAAGGTGCTGAACGGCTTCCTGTACTCCGCACCCATCACCATGGGCGTGAAGGCCTACCTCGACAAGACGCCTGACGGGACCAAGAACCAGGTCGTCCTCGCCACCGATTCCGGCGAAGAGATCCTGAACTACGTCGAGGGCGATTACACGCTCGAGACCAAGATCCAGGCTATGGATGACGCTGGCGTCGACATCGCCATGCTGCGCATGCCGGTGTGGCAGGAGTGGCTGCCGCTCGAGATCTGCAAGATCGTCAACGACCAGGCTGCCGACATGTGCAAACGCTCCGAAGGCCGTCTCGTCGCCAACGCTGTCGTGCCGCCGTACGGCCGTCCCGAGGACATCGCCGAGCTGAAGCGCTGCGTCGAGGAGCTCGGCATGATCGGCGTCCAGTTCGCCTGCGCTTATGGCAACAAGTTCCTGGACGACGAGCTGTTCGCGCCCATGATGAAGGTTCTCAACGAGATGAAGCTCCCGGCCGTCGTGCACCACACCCCCGGCCAGAACTGCTTCCAGAACTTCGAAGAGTACACCATCATGCGTCGTGAGTTCGGCCGCGTCACCGTTCAGGCAACCGCTGTCGGCCGCGAGGTCTACTCCGGCATGTTCGAGAAGTATCCGAACCTCATCTTCGTGCACACGATGCTCGGCGGCAACTGGTTCGGCCTGCGTGAGCTCCTCGCTCCGCACAAGTCGACGAAGAAGAAGGAGGCAATGAACCGCCTCGCTTCCAACGTCGGCCGCGACGAGTACGAAGAGTTCCTGAAGAACAACATCTTCTTCGACGCATGCCATCCGATGTCTTGGGGCAAGGATCAGCTCGAGTGCGCCGTCAAGACTTGCGGTGCCGACCACATCCTGCTCGGTTCGTCCTTCCCGGTCTTCTACGAGTGGCTTGCCCGCTCCGTTGAGACCATCAACGGCCTCGACATCACCGAGGAAGAGCGCGACCTCATCCTGGGCGGCAACGCCGAGCGCATCTTCAAGATCTAAGTTCGTTCTACCGGTGGGGCGGGGAAGCCACCCGCCCTACCTTTTGAGGGTATTGCGCATCGTTTGCTGACCAACAGGGGGGAAGTGATGCGCAGCGCCCTCGAAACTCGACAAGGTGATAGGCACCTTGCGTAGTTACGAGATAAGGGGAAAGAAAAATGGCAAATCCCAATGCCAACGCGGGTACTCCGCAAAAGACGCCGTCTTATGCATGGCCGTGCTTGTTTGCATCGCTGTTCATCGCTGTCACGCTCGTTTGGGAGTGGCAGTGGATGCCCGGCGTCACTGGTGGTACCGCCACCAAGTGGTTCCTGTTCCACAATCCTGACATCCAGGCCATGTTTGGTTTCAACCCGGCCGAGCTGCAAGGCGAAGCCCTGGGCGCTTGGTTCGGCCAGAACCTCGGCCGCGCCATCGGCATGGTCATGAGCAACTCGATGAGCTGGGTGCCCATCGGAGCCATCATCATGGCGTTCCCGACGACGTTCCTGGTTCAGAAGATCGGTCCGAAATGGGCTTCGATCATCGGCGTGTGCATCGCCATCGTCGCGGCTATCATCACCACGCTGTGCCTGACCGGCAGCTGGACCGGCTACCAGGTTGGCCGCTTCATCTTCGGCCTTGCCCTCGCATGCACCATCGTTTCCGGTCCGACTTGCGTGTCCATCTGGTTCCCGGGTGCTACCCGCGGTCGCGCCATGGCCATCTGGTCCACGTGGGCTCCGATTGGCATCTTCACCGTCAACATGTGGGGTGGCAACGTCCTCGATTTGTTCGGTGGCGACATCGTCATGCTGAACTGGCTGTGGATCATCCTCATGGCTGTTGCCGGCGTCATCTTCCTGCTCGTGTTCCGCGAGCCGCGTGGTGACGAGGTTTCCGAGGTTTCGCCCGAGCGCAAGAAGCTGCGCGAGGTTCTGCCGTTCTTCAAGAGCCGTCAGCTCTGGTCGCTCATCGTCCTGTTCGCAATCTTCAACTACATGAACTATGCGTTCTCGCAGTACCTGAAGACCTGGCTCGCCATGGACACCGCTGCCGGCGGTATGGGTTGGGACCCGACCATGGCTGGTCTCGTTGGCGGCATCCTCTGCGCTTGCGGCATTCTCGGCCCGATCGGTGGTTGGATCATGGACAAGCTGCCGCGTGACAAGAAGTGGATTGCCCCGCTGCTCGGCATCATCTCGCTGACGGCCTGCATGGTTCTCTCCTTCAAGGCGAACACCCCGATCTTCGCGCTGTACGCACTGTTCTTCTGCATCGGCAACATGTTCCTCAACGGCTGCTGCCGCCCGATGGTTCCGACCTACGTGTTCAAGGGTGGCGCCACCGCCGTCGCCTTCGGCCTGTCGTTCCTGACCTGCGGTCAGTACCTCGGCCAGATCCCGACGTCGTACGCCTTCCAGTACGGCACCTCCGTGGGCATGTCCTACAGCGACATCATGATGACGTTCTTCGTGCCGGTCGGCGTTGTGGGCATCATCTTCGGTCTGCTCATGAAGCCTTCCAAGCCCAAGGGCGAAATCGCCGAAGCTGCAGCTGGCAAGCCCGAAGGCAAGTAGTTCGCACAAGCGACTGAAAAGCGCTAAGCTAGAAGGGCCGTCCATCTTGGGCGGCCCTTTCTCTAGGAGATTGCATGAACGAAGATAGAGACAACAAGCTCGATGAGACGGTTGACGACACCGACGAAGAGCTCGAACCTGATGCCGTGACCGGTGCATCGCCCGGTACGGCACAAGCGTGTAACGATCTCGGGCTCAATTCGCTCGAAGCAAATCTGAAACGCTTGGGCATCAAGCCGCCGGGTGTTGCCTGATT
>CACZIP010000267.1 GCA_902781245.1 uncultured Coriobacteriaceae bacterium
GGCTGCAAGATGAACGTCACGTTCGCGAATGCAGCCCAGATCCAAACGCAGATCGACACGACGAAGGAAGGCGACTTCTTCATCGCAGGTTCGGCTGAGGAACTCAAACCGGTCGAACAGTATGTCCAGGAAAGTGAAAGCCTCGTCAAGCACATCCCGGTTATCGCAGTGCCCACCGCCAACCCGAAAGGCATTGCGGGACTGGCCGACCTGGCGAATGCCGACACGCTGCTGATCGGTGACCCCGAGTCGACGCCCATTGGCAAGATCGCCAAGAAAGCTCTCACCGATGCCGGCATTTGGGAAGGCCTCAACGCAAAGGGTGCCATCACCACGACCACGACTGCTCCGCAGATTGCGACCGCGCTGGCCAACGGCGAGGGCGATGCGGGCATCGTTTGGAAAGAGAACGTCAAGGCCGATGGTGCCACGATTGTCGAAACGGCGGATCTCGACAGCTATGTGAAAGTCATCCCGGCTGCTTTGCTCACCTCTGTTGCCGATGAGGTTGCTGCCGCCGAGTTCCAGGATTACTTGGGCACGACTGAGGCCCAGGATATCTGGAAAAAGTATGGCTACGAACTGGCGTAAGCCAATTCCTTCCCTTCCGAACGCGGGCGTCTCAGCGTGAAGGCGCCCGCGTTCCCATAACCACATCATGTCAAGTCAGACGAATTACAAGGAGAAGCATGCAGGTCGTAAACGCGACCTGTTTCCCATTGTTTGCATCGTTATCGCATGCGTACCGCTGCTGTTCATCTGCAGCGCCATCCTGACTATCATTGCCGGCGGTGTCACGCACGTTGGCGAGGCGGTCACGTCTGCCGAGGTGCTGTTCTCTTTGCGCATGAGCGTCGTGACGTCGACCATATCGACGACGCTGTGCTTGCTGCTGGCATTGCCCACGGCTTATGCGCTCACGCGTACGAGCATGCCGTTCAAACGTGCGGC
Source organism: uncultured Coriobacteriaceae bacterium (assembly GCA_902781245.1). Classification (GTDB taxonomy): domain Bacteria; phylum Actinomycetota; class Coriobacteriia; order Coriobacteriales; family Eggerthellaceae; genus UBA9715. The sequence goes on from CACZIP010000267.1 coordinate 952, forward strand.
AGAGACGCTCATGCAGTTGACGCTCTCGCTTCCCTACATCTTGCTGGGCTTCGCTTTGCTTCTGATGTTCTCGTCGCCAGCGGGCAAGGCGCTCAAAGATATTGGTTTCGCAGTGGTCTTCCAACCTGTCGGCATCGTGTTCGCCCAACTCATCGTGAACTTGCCGTTTTCGATTCGCATGGTGCGCACCGCGTTCGGCGACGTGAACCCGCGCATGGAGTTCGTGGCCAAGACGCTCGGTGCCAGCTCGTTCGAAACATTCCGCACGATCATTTTGCCCATTTGCCGCAATCCGATCATTTCGACGTTCGTCCTCACATGGGCGCGTGGCATGGGTGAGTTCGGCGCAACGCTCATGCTCGTCGGCGTTACACGCATGCGAACCGAAACGCTGCCGGGAAGTGTGTACCTCTCCATCTCCACGGGCAATACCGACACAGCCATGGCAACCGCGATGATCATGCTCATCGTGTCGGCCGTCACGCTCGTGGTGGCGAATGTGCTGAGCAAGCCTGTTGGCGGCAGTCGTGTTGAACGGAAGCGACGGAAGAAGGCAGGGTAGGGAATCACGCTGTTTGCGAGTGAATGAGTTGGGGCCAGGGCGCCGACTCTTCAGCGACCAACTTCAGAGGAGTTCATGGCAGGAAGCATCGACATACGCAGCTTGCGGGTTACGCGGGGCGAGTTCACCCTGGCGGTGGGTGAGCTTTCGGTCAATGCGGGCGAGATCTTCGCCATCCTTGGCACGACCGGATCAGGAAAGACCGTGCTCATGGAGTCGATTGCCGGCGCATACCCCATCGACGAAGGAGAGATCCTGCTCGATGGCAAAGATGTCGACACGTTGCCCATTCAGCAGCGCCACTTGGGCATCCTGTATCAGGATTACGCGCTGTTCCCTCACATGACCGTACGCGACAACATCGCCTATGGCCTCAAGCGCGCCCGTCCACGTCGCCACGACATTGATGAGCGCGTTGACGAGATGCTCGAGTTGTTCGGCATTGGGCATTTGGCCGACCGTTATCCCGGCGTCATCAGCGGGGGAGAGTCACAGCGGACAGCGCTTGCCCGCGCGCTCGTGCTCCGCCCTGAAATCTTGATCCTCGACGAGCCATTCTCAGCTCTCGATCCCACGACCAAGCTCGCAATGTACGACATGCTACGCGAGGTTCATGCGAGCTTCGGATGCACCATCGTGTTCGTCACGCATGATTTCAACGAAGCGCAAACACTTGCCGATCGCGTCGGCATCATCTTGGATGGACAGCTCTGCTGCGTGGTCAAAGCTTGCGAGCTCTTCGATGAAGCGCATGCTCCAGAGGTCAAGCAGTTTTTGGGAATCTAGAGCGTTACTGGGTGGGAAGGGCTGTTTCCGAAGGAATTCTCGAGCATATGTCACATTTCATCACTGTTCGTACCATTATGTCATGATAAAAATAAATACGATTATAAATAATTCCCAATTGACGTTAATCTAGTAACGGAATAATATTAATGAATCATCTTTCGCACATCAGAAGAGGTGTGCGAAGACAGTTTCGGAGAAAGCAAAGGGAAGGAAACATATGAAGAAACGCATGCACATCGTTGTGGCAGCTGCGTTCGCGATGGCGCTCGTCGCCGCGTTCGCGCTTGTCGGCTGCTCGTCGGGCAGCAACTCCGCATCGGCTAGCGCCACGAGCGCTTCCGCCAGCGCGTCTGCCGCCACAAGCTCCGCTGCAGCTTCCGGCGAAGCCGTCGAGCTGCAGATCTTCGCAGCAAACTCGCTGTCGAAGGCAATGGCCGAGGTTCAGGAGCTTTACACCAAGCAGAACCCGAACGTGACGTTCGCTGACACGCAGTACAAGAGCTCCGGTGAGCTCAACTCGATGCTCGAGAGCGGCGCCTATGCCGACATCGAGATCACCGCTTCCAAGGGCACGATGGACACCGCTGAGGAAAAGGGCTACATCGACCCGGCGACCCGCGTGACCATGTTCAAGAACGACCTGGTCATCGTCACTGCTGC
>CACZIP010000268.1 GCA_902781245.1 uncultured Coriobacteriaceae bacterium
CAAAACCGCCAGCACGAGTGGCAATGAGCGCTGATTGCTGTCCTTGATTGAAGATTTCATTCGAATCCCATCACACCTTTGCAACTACTTATTTGACACATCGGTACCTGGTACCGGTTTGTCAAGTAAGTAGTTGCAAAGGTGTGATGGGATCCGAATGAAATCTTCAATCAAGGACAGCAATCAGCGCTCATTGCCACTCGTGCTGGCGGTTTTGGCTGTGGCCACTGTGTGCTTGGCGATTGCAGCGCTGTGCATCGGGTCATATTCGATACCGGTGCGCGACACGCTTAACATCTTGGTCAGCACGGTAACGGGTGCCGCGGGCGATTGGGCTCAAATGGCGGAAACCGTCGTCTTGCAGGTGCGCGTCCCGCGCGTTCTCGCGGCCATCCTGGTCGGTGCGGCGCTTGCGGTCGCAGGCACGTCGTATCAGGGCATCTTCCGCAATCCGCTCGTGTCGCCCGACTTGCTCGGCGTGTCGTCGGGCGCGTGCATCGGTGCCGCGTTCGCCATCTTGCTGCAAGCAGGCCAGGTGGGCATCCAGGCTGCTGCGTTCGTCGGCGGCATCGCTGCGGTGGCGATGACCATTTCGATTCCCAAGATCATCAAACGCGAGAGCACCATCGCCCTCGTTCTGTCGGGCGTCATCGTCAGCGGTTTCTGTGGGTCGATCCTTGGTTTGCTCAAGTACATCGCCGATCCCGAGTCGACGCTTCCCGAAATCGTGTACTGGCAAATGGGCAGCTTGGCGAAAGCTGATTACGGCACCTTGCTCTATGCAGGGCCGATCATCATCGTCGGCATCATCATCTTGCTGGCCATGCGCTGGCGCGTGAACGTGCTGTCGCTGGGCGATCAGGAGGCCAAGGCGCTCGGCGTGAATCTCAAGTTCGAGCGCGGCATCGTGATCGTGTTGTCGACCTTGCTCACGGCATCGGCGGTAAGCCTGGCAGGCACCATCGGATGGATCGGCCTTGTACTGCCTCACCTGGCTCGATTCCTCGTCGGGCCAAACGTAGCGCGCTCGATGCCGGTCGCGTTCGTCATGGCGTCGGGCTTCATGCTCATCGTCGACACGCTGGCGCGCTTCAGCGGCATCGAGATTCCGCTATCGATTCTGACGGGCCTCATCGGCACCCCGTTCTTCGTCGTGCTGTTGGCTAAGCAAAGGGGCATGCTGTGAGTGAAGTCATCAACGGGATTGAATCTCGAGAATCATCCTCTTCGACCTATTCGAATGAGAAGGTAACGCCGCTCGTCGACGTGCAGGGTGTCAATTTCGCCTACCCGGGGCACGACCAGGTGCTGCATGATGTCACGTTCAAGGTGGCTCCTGGCGAGCTCGTCACGCTGCTCGGACCGAACGGGGCGGGGAAGTCGACGCTTCTCAATTGCATCATGAACCTGCTGACGCCGCAGTCGGGAACGATTTTCCTCGATGGGCGCATGAACCTTCAGATGGAGCGACGCGAAATTGCGCAGATGGTCGCCTACGTGCAGCAGAGCGTCGACGTGACGTTCGCCTACACGGTGCGCGACTACGCGGTTATGGGCCGCACGCCGTTCTTGCGCATGTACACGCCGCCGAGCGCCGACGACTATGCGCTTGTCGACGATGCGCTCGAGCGCTTGGGCATCTTGCACTTGAGCCAACGCGTCTACAGTGAGCTTTCGGGTGGTCAACGTCAGCTCGTCGACGTGGCACGCGCCATCGTGCAGCAACCGCGCCTCATCCTGTTCGATGAGCCCACGAGTGCGCTCGACTACGGCAACCAGATCAAGGTGCTCAAGATGGTCGACGAGCTCTCTCGCGCTGATGGTTTCGCTGCCATCATGACGACGCATAACCCCGACCATCCGATCTTGCTGGACAGCTCCGTGTGCTTGCTCGGGCGCGACGGGCGTCTTCGCAAGGGTTCGGTTGACGAGATTATGCAGGAAGACGTGCTCGAGGAAGTCTACCAGGCACGCCTCATCATTCGCGACGTCGCCGACGCCGGTCGTCGCGTCTGCATGACTCCTGCGTTTGGTTAGCAAAAGGTATTCAGGCGGTGACGCGTAGGTACCAGGTACCTGCGTGTCACAACGAAAGAGGTGTGAGCATGATTGAATCGACTTCAACAATCGAAGCGCCGAGCTGCCCAGGATGCCACTTCGGATGCGCGCTCGACGCATATCGCTGCGGACGTGGCAAAGGATTCCATCAATTGTGGGTCGATGGCAAACCTATTCCTGAGCGGGGAAAGCCAGGTGAAGGTGGAGTGGGGCATGCGCCGTCAGTTGACATGCGTGTCATGCACGGGCTCAACATCATGGCGAACATCCTGCAAGACCGCCATACTGAGTCGGCAGAGCGCAAGACTCTTATGGCGATTGGCCGGCAAGGTGGATTCTTTGCCGTCGATATGCTGGGGAAGCGCACGCTTCTGGGTTCTGAAGACCTGGCTGAAGCAACGAGGTTCCTCATTGCAAGGGGCTTTATCGAGCATGACGAAGACGATATGGCAGGCACCGTTTTGCGCATCACTTCTTCTGGTAGAGAGCAGTTGTCTGCATGGAACGCCGAACGTGATGCATCCACCGCCGAGTTCCTTTCGCCGCTCAGCGATGACGAGAAAATGCAGCTTTCTTCGATGCTTTCTCGCATCATACAAGCAGAGCTGAAGAAAAAGCATGCTTAAGTTGGGCGCTACTTGGCGTTCGAATGACGTAGAGGTACCTGGTGCCTCGCTCTACCAGACAAAAAGCGCCCGCGGCAAGGCGGGCGCTTTTTGTGATTGTCGGCTCTTGATTAGTCGACGGCGACCATCACGTCGGTGGCCTTGACGATGGCGACGGCCTTCTTGCCCTCGGCGAGTTCGAGCGCCTCGATGGCCTCGTTGGTGATGGAGCCGGAGACGCGCACGCCGTACTCGTCCTCGATGGTCACGTGGCCGTTCACGGCGCCCTCCTTGACG
>CACZIP010000269.1 GCA_902781245.1 uncultured Coriobacteriaceae bacterium
GAAGTCGTCGTAGTCTTCCTGCTCGAGATAGCAGTCGTCGACGACCTGGAAGCCCATCATGCGGTCGATGCCCCACGTCGCGCCAGGCCAGCGCACGGCCTTCGTACCCAGCACCTCCATCACGTTGATGGGGTAAGCAGCCGGAGCCCAGAACAGGTCGACTTCCCAGTTCGACAGGAAGTACTCGACACCGGGCTTCATCATGCGGTAGTCGTTGAGCGCCTCGTACTTGGAAATGCCGGCGAGCTCGCTGTAGATCGTGCCCATGCGCGGCGCGAAGGGCACGCGGTCGCCCTCCTCGAACCTCATCGCCGCAGCGATGCGCGCCTCGCGTTTCTCGATCGTGTTCTCGGTTTGATACGTCATGCTATCCTCCTATATTCGAATGAGTCAGTTTGCTCTTCGCTGTATGAATCATTTCTTTGGCAAGGGCATGCTGATCCCTGGACGAGGGGGAATCAGCATGCCGCAACGTTCGCATCTCGTCGCCAATTCATCGTTTTGGTGCTTGCATGCGGGGCAATATCCAGCGGACATGGGCTTGCGCACCTCGCCCTTGCATTTCCCGCAGTTGATGCAAGCGTACCCGCACGACATCGGCGTCGTCGACCCTTGCGCCTTACGCGCCCAGCGTGAAGAGCACGTAGTCCTTGTGGCTCTTCGCCTTTTCGGCCATCTCGTCAATGGGGCCGAACTCCATGCATTGAGCCTGGCAGTGCTGCACGCAGGTCGGCACCTTGCCGAGGGCCCTGCGCTCTGCGCACGTGTCGCACATCGTGGTGGGCGCAGCCAGGTAGCCGAACTGCCAGTTGTCTCCGCCTTCTTCCAGGGGCCAGTGGCCCATGTCGTGGACGAGGATGCCCGACTGGCCGACTGGCATCTTATGCTCCATCTGGCAGGCGATTTCGCAAGAATGGCATCCCGTGCACCACTGGTAGTCGATGAGCAGCCCGTACTTCGCCGCAGTTCTCGCATTCAGTTCCTTAGGGGTTTGCATTTTGCACCTCTCTCTTATCTCTCGGGATACGCCCGGCCTCCTCGGTTAACCCGGGTGATTCTTGCCGGAAGCGACCCCGTTCGTATCGGGTTTTGCGACCAACGCGTAGTCTCCCTATCGATTGCGTCCTCGTGGCTATTCTTGCGTGTCGGCCGCCTCTTCCAAGGCCTCGCGCAACTTCTTGACATCCTCCATGATCTTGGTGCGCTCGTCGACGAGCTGCTGGATGGCGGGAACGCCCTTGCCGTCGAGCGCTTGCGACAGGTAATCGCTATCTGCGCCGAGGAAATAGCCGTTCGTATCGTCTTCAGGCGTGACCTTGTACAGCTTCACAAGCGTCGTCTTGTAGTTGGAACCGAATCCGGCACGCCCGGGAATGCCCGGCAGCAGGTTGTTCACGTTCAGATCATGCGAATCATAGAGCTTCTCGGGATCGCCCTCCGGGTACCACCAAGCGTGGTCGCATGCAATGATCCGCGGGTTCGGATAGATATTCGTAACCTCGACCTGCGCCTTGCAGCGGCCATACACGTTCTCGACCCATACCCAATCGCCGGTCTTGAAGCCGTATTCCTCAGCAGTTGTCGGATTCAGATACACATTCTGGTCTTGCTTCAGATTGCGCATGCGCGCTACCTGACGATGCTCGGAATGGAACAGCGACCACGGGCGAGCGCCGGTCGTCAGCACGAGCGGGTACTCGTCAAGCAGCTCGGGTGTCGACGTGGGGCCGGGCACCGGTTCCTCGAAATAGGGCAACGGATCCATGCCGGCGTTGTCGTAGAAGGTTGACCACAGTTCGATGCGGCCGGTCGGGGTGTTGAAACCGGGCTGACCGTCGGCACGCAGGCGTCCGGTTTCGTAGCGCTTGTAGCTGAACGGCAGGTATACCGGGCCCACTTCGCGCATTTCTTCGAAGTTGTACGGCGTTTGCGCCTTCAGCATGGCGCCGAACATCTCGTCGACGTTCTCCCACGGCCAGGCCTCGGGATTGAATCGCTTGCCCAGCATGAGGTTGATTTCCATGTCGGATTTGCACTCGCCAATCTGGCACACCTTGTTGATTACCTCGCCGCGCTGCACGCCGTCGCCCAGACGGATGCCGTTGCGCTCGGGGAAGGTCGCAGCGGGGAGCACCACATCGGAGGTGGCCATGATCGTGGCGGTCATGAACAGGTCGACAGAAACGTTGAAGTCGCAGTTCATGAGACCGATGTACATTTCCTGCGGGTCTGCAGACATGCAGGAAAGAACATTGTTCTGCTGCAGCCAGGTTGCATGAATCTTGTAGGGATCGCCCGTGGCCATGGTATGGCGCAGCTCGTCGGGCTGAGCGATTTGGAAGCCGAAATTGAGCAGCGGATACGCATCCAAGCCGATACGCTTGACCCATGTCTCCTCTGGGCAGAGCTCGCGACCCCAGCCGCCGGCGTAGTTCAGGATCTCGGGCGGGGCGATGATGCCGCCGGGAGCGTCGACGTTGCCCGTAATCTGGAAGCACGCAACGATGGCCTGCGAAGCGGGCAGGGCCTCTTTCGTCATGTCGACCGCAACACCCCATTGCATGGTGGCAGGCTTGCTGTTCGCCAGGATGCGGGCAGCTTCGACGATTTTCTCCTCAGGGATCCAGGTGATTTCAGACACGCGGGAGGGCGAGTACTCCTGCACGCGCTCGACGAGCTGCTCGAAACCATACGTCCATTTCTCGACAAATTCGTGGTCGTACAGGTCCTCGTTAATGATGACATTCAGGAAACCGAGCGCGAGCGCGGCATCGGTGCCGGGGCGGATGGGCAGGTGCAAGCGGGAATGCACAGACAGCCACGTGACCTTCGGGTCGATCATGACCACTTCCATGCCGCGCTTCATCAGGTCGACAACCCAATGGCCGTAGAACCCGTCCGAGTTTGCGCGCAACGGGTAGTTGCCCCAGATGAACATCGTCT
>CACZIP010000270.1 GCA_902781245.1 uncultured Coriobacteriaceae bacterium
GGTTTTCTGTCTGAAAAGTTTAATCGCCTCGAAATGCAGTCGAAATCCATGAGACATGCTCCCCGCGGGAAATCGGTTTCCCGCGGGGAAACCGATTTCCCGCGGGGACGAATCAAGGGGCTAACTTTTGGGTAATCGATTCGTACAATCAATTTCCCCGGAGGAAACCGATTTCCCGCGGGGAAACCAGTCGCCGAAGGCTGTTTCCTTGAGGTGAATTGCGCGCTGTTTGTGTTACGTAGTTGTGCAATTTGCTCAATTTAGAGTAAAGAAGCGCTGCGCATGGTATCGCCGCAGCTAATGCCTATAATTATGGGGCATCGAACTGCATGGGACAGCACCCGAATCGTTTGGTTTGGGCATGCTGGGGGAATCGGGTGAAAATCCCGGACAAGGGCCATTACTGTAACGCTTATGCGAAGCCAGAGTACCCAGCCTGTCTTTTGGAGTGGCAAACCGTGAACCCCGGTCGTGCGCTCTACAGCATGCTTTGCCGTTTGCCACGCAGCAGCGGCATGGCGTCTGTGTCACACGCCGTCTCGGTTTTTCACGACAGTACAATTCGATTGACGTGCGCTTTAAAGAAATGCGCGATGGATAGTTGTTGGTCGGCAAAGCGATAGGGGCGAAGATGAAGCAAGGCAAGTTGTACGGCGTGAGCGTGGGTCCCGGCGATCCGGAGCTCATGACGCTCAAGGCGGTGCGCGCTATTCAAGAAGCCGACGTCTTGGCAGTGCCCAACATCGGGCACAAACGCCAGACGGCGCTCACAATCGCTGCGGACTATATCGAAGGCAAACCTCAAATCGATTGCTCGACGCCCATGACGCGCGATGCAGAGGTTCGCCAAGCTGCTTATGCCGAGAATGCGCGGGTGATTTGCGAGCACCTTGCCGCTGGATGCAACGTCGCTTATCTGTGCTTGGGCGACATCGGCGTGTACGCCAGCTTTGCGCCTGTGAACGAGCAGGTGCGCGCTGCTGGCTACGAGGTGGAGATAATCCCGGGCGTCACGTCCTTTTCTGCCAGTGCGGCCCGACTGGGCATAGTGCTCTGCGAGGGCTCTGAGCGCCTGCTCATTTCACCGGTGATGTCCGGTGACGTCGACGAGATTCTCGACGTTCCCGCTAACAAGGTGTTCATGAAGTCTGGCAAGGCTGTGCAGGAGCTGCGCGACAAGCTGGCCGAGCGCGGCGAGCTCGACAATGCGAGCATGGTCGCGAATTGCGGCTTGCCCGATGAGAAGGTGTTTGAGCACCTTGCCGACATCGATGATGACGGCGACTATTTCTCGGTCGTCATCGTGAAAAACGCTTCATAAAAGGGGCGGTCCTTTTACGGAATCTGGGAAGCCATGATCGAGATCCGAAACCTCACAAAGAAGTTCGGCGATTTCAAAGCCGTCGACCATCTCGACTTGACCATCGAGACGAACGAGTTCATGGGCCTGCTCGGGCCGAATGGCGCGGGCAAGACCACGACCATCTCGATGATGTCGACGGTGCTGTTGCCGACAGAAGGCGAGATTCTCGTTGACGGCAAGCAGCTCAACCGAAAGGCTGCTGCGGTCAAGCGCAAGCTCTCGGTCGTGACGCAGGAATACTCGATGCGCCAGGACATGACCATGAACGAGGTCATGGAATACCAAGGGCGCCTGTACTACATGCGCAAGAAGGAGATCCGCGCCAAAACCGCCGAGCTGTTCGAGTTCGCAGGGCTTTCCGACTTTGGGCACCGCACCGTACGCCATTTGTCGGGCGGCATGAAGCGCAAGCTCATGATTTGCCGCGCGCTCATGGTCGAGCCCGAAATCCTGCTGCTCGATGAGCCAACGGCCGGCATGGACGCGTTGGCGCGCCGACAGATGTGGGACTTGTTGCGCAGCCTGAAGGACCGCAATCTCACGATTCTGCTGACGACCCACTTCATCGATGAAGCTCAGGCTTTGTGCAACCGCGTGGCGTTCATCGACGGCGGCAAGCTCGACGTCGTGGACGCGCCGCTCGCGCTCATCGAACAACTGGGTCCGTTCGCTATCGACAATATGGAAGACGGGAAGCTGGTCAGCAGCTATTTCCCCACACGCGAAGCGGCCATCGAACGGTTGCGGGAGCTCCCCGACGATGCGGCGCTGCGTGCGACGACATTGGAAGACGTGTTCGTGGAAAGGGTGGGGCACCACATCACGAAAAGGTGATTGAGCATCGAACAGTGGCACATCGCTCCCTGGGAAGGGTGTGCCACTTCGGCGAAATGGCACACCCTTCCCAGGGAGCGATGTGCCACTTTGGTGTAACGAGGAACTATGGGAATCATCACAGTACTGTGGGAAAAATGGGCGGAGTTCAAGCGCGACTTCTACAAGATCACGGTCGCGGCCATGATCTCGCCGCTCATGTACTTGCTCGTGTTCGGGTTGGGCATCCAGACCACCTCGCACGGCGAGCCGTACCTGAACTTCCTCATCCCGGGCATCGTTGCCATGGTCACCATGACGGGCAGCTTCTCGGCCGTCTCGCAGAACATGAGCGTGCAACGCCTCTACGAGAAGGCGCTCGACCAAGTGATGGTTTCGCCGACGCCGCTCTGGCAGTTCATCGTCGGCCAGATTGTTGGCGGTGCGTTGCGCGGCATGTACGCGGCGCTCGTGATATTGCTGCTCATCTCGCCAATCCGAACGTCGCTCGTGTTCACCCCGCTGTCGTTCGCCATCATGTTCCTGAACGGCACCGTGTTCGCCACCATCGCAGTTGCGCTGTCGTTCTTGGCGAAGAGCTACACCGACGCGCCGCGTTTCAACACTTATATCATCATGCCCATGTCGTTCCTGTGCAACACGTTCTTCTCGACCGATCAGATGCCCCACGGTATCAAGGAGTTCGTGAGCGCATTGCCGCTGTCGCAGACGTCCGATATGGTGCGCGCCATTGCGCAAGGCAA
>CACZIP010000271.1 GCA_902781245.1 uncultured Coriobacteriaceae bacterium
TGTCATCAGCCAGCTTGTAATAGGCTTCAGCCTCCTCGTGACGGTTTTGCTTCTTGCAAAGATAAGCAAGATTGTTGAATGTCTCAGCCAACACCGGCTCATATCGTTTCGGATCGCTCGTTGCAAGCATCCGCCTCAGCTCCAAGGCTTTCAGATGATACGTTTCAGCGTCTTCGCTTCTGTTCATTCGGTTGTGTGCTATTGCCAAGCGGTTATAAGTGCTTGCAACGATTTCAGCAGTTCCCATACGATCGACTTGCAGTAGACGCTCGCCAATTTCAAGGGCTTTCAACAGGTACGATTCACGCTTTACTTGGTCTTTCACACTGGCATAGTCGCTTGCCAAATTGTTGTACGCATCGACAAGCATCCGCTCGTACAGTGCAGGAGCCTCAGCAGCTAATTGCTCGTAAAGACCGACTGCTCGTCCATGACGGTCGATAGCGTTAACGTAATCATGTGCATGATAATAGCTTGTACCTGCCGTTTTATAGAGGCGCGCAAACTCTTCGGGTTTCACATCGCCAGCGAGCTCGTAACGTTTCACGCAACGCTCAGCAACCTCGATCGATCGCGTGTAATGACGTTGCATTTGCAGAAACTCCGCATATTCGCAGAGAGCATCAAGCTCAACCTGCCATTTCTCGGCAGTTGCGCAAATGAGTTCGTAAACGTCCGTGATTTCTTGTTCTGATTTCGCGGTAACACCCAATGCTTTGAGATTACTCGCGAGCAAGCGCTTTCCCGACAGGTATTCTCGACACTTTTCGACAGCAGATTCGCCGATTTCGATAGCTTGAGCAAACTCCCTATCCCACAAGGCGTCGCGCAATATAGCATTTGCAGCTTTCAAATCACCCTTGTTCACGAGATCGAGAGCTTGACGTTCACGCCAATCGAGCTGCGAACCAATGCGGCCTTTCTCTCTTACCAGATTACAACTTTCGAGAACTGACCGTTCCATCTGCGAAACCTGGTCGGAAAGTTTAGTTCGACGAGCCTGAACGTCCATTAGGTCACTTAGCACTTCATCGTTTCCAGGATCGTCTAGCATCGCGGTCCGCAAGCGCACGAATTCGTTATTTGCATCTTCGAGCTCTGCGCGCACGTTCCTCAGGGCTTCGTTGTTCCGGTACAACGGCAAGCTCTCGACAGAAAACATTTCCTGCCCGTCGAGCAACGCCTTGCCGTCTTCTATCTGAACATCACCACCAACAGCCGGATTTGCTATCAGCTCCAACGTCAAGTCGAGCTTTACAGCATCGATGTTGTCAACTTCGTTGTAGTAATGATTCAATTCCTTATCGATGTAGTCCATGAAAGCGCGGACAGATTCGTCTGCCTCAATTCCATAGGCCTCGTGCACAAAGAACGTATGGATACGCGGTGATTCCTTTTCTTGGAAATGCCGCAATGCGATGTCGAATTCTTCTCGCGTATATGAACCGAGCCTGTTCCCAACCAGAATGTAGACGTATTGGCTATCCTCGATTTCGCGGTTGTATTCCTCCTGCTTTCCTTCACGTACAAGTTCGCTTGAAAGGTTCTCGCAGATGACCAAAGTGAAATAAACTCCGCGCTTATGGTATTGGTTGTTCAAGCGCAGGATATGGTTGCTCAACTCCATACGTTCTTTTTCGAACTCAACGATCGATGAAGCGAGAAATATCTTTATATCGACCATATGCATCCTGATTCAACGAGTTTCATTGAGCATATTCATATTCTTACAATCATAATGCATGACTGCTGTTTACATCGTTCGATGCGTCGTCAACGAAATCGAGCGAATCGCATTCTATGCCGATTGGCTAGCAGCAATCGCCTCTTCGCGCTGCTCACGGTCGAGAACGAGTTGCATTGCGGCGATTGCGCATTCGATTTGGCCGTCATCAGGCTCGCGCGTCGTCAAACGTTGCATTTGCATACCTGGCCAGAGAATGACCTTTACTAGAGGATTATCAGGATGGCTGCCAGCCCACTTGACGGTAATCTCGTATGCAACGCCGGCAATTACTGGCATCAACAAGATGCGCACGATAATCACAAGCGTGAGCTTGAGCGGTCCGTCGGGCACGCCCCAAGCTCCGATGAGCAAGTTTAACGGCGTGACCGTGTACACGAATATTGCGATGATCATGACCATTATCAAAAACGCCGTACCACAACGCACGTGTAAGCGTGGGAAGCTGCGTGCATTCTCGGGTGTTAACGGAAGCCCGTGCTCGAAACAATGGATTGTCTTGTGCTCAGCTCCGTGATAGCCGAACATGCGCTTGATGTCTTCCATGCGCCCGATAAGCCAAATGTAGAACACGAATATTGCGATGCGCAGCAGGCCGTCGACGATGTTCCATGTCAGCGTCTTGTCGTCGTATTCGCCGACGATTAAATTAGTGACGAACGCAGGCGCCACGATGAACAGAACCACGCCCAACACCAGACCAAGCGCCATCGACAGCATCATTGCCTTATCATCAAGAAGCGGTTGCTTCTCCTTTGGCTTGTCTTTAACCGCGACAGACGCAGGCTCTTGCTCGGGTTCGTTCACAATTTCGAGCGTCGTCTGCGCTCCAAGCGCCTCAAGTGCCTCATCCGGATTTCCGAAGTCGTCTTTCCACGAAAACTCATGCGGTGGCTCGGCAACTGAGGCTTCGTTTGAAATCTTTACTTGCGATTCGCTAATTTCAGCAAGTTGCTTTGCAGTTTCGAGCCCCTTGTCCTCTTCCTCTTCGTCTTCTTCAACGAAAGCGTGTTCGGCAGCAATCGAAAGCGCTTTGTAACCGAGCGCCAACGACTCGACGAACGCACGGCAACCGCGGATAAAGGGCCGATACAACCAGCCGTTCTTCTCTTTGCCACTTGCGAGATCATGCTCTTCGAGGTAAATCGTCCCTTCGGGCTCACGCACGGCAACCGACCAGTTGTACTTTCCGC
>CACZIP010000272.1 GCA_902781245.1 uncultured Coriobacteriaceae bacterium
TGAACGGACGCGCATGAACTTCAGCGCCTTCCATATCGACTAAGTTGGAGTATTGAGGAGACTTGCAGGTGATGCAAGCGGCCTTGGTCTTCGCGCCGTCAGAAACACGGCCGTTGTGCGTAACCGTCCATACCGAGAACACATGGCTGGCAGGCTCGGTGTAGTACTTCGCATAGCCGTAGCCCTTGCCAAGCGTCTTGATCTCGGGATTGGTCTCGAGGTAGTCGAGCTTGTTGGCATCGACGTATTGGTAGCCCTCGGGGAGAGCAGACGTCACATCCTCGGTCTTGGAGGGATAGCCCTCTGCGCAGTACTCGCCGCCGTTGTAGTCGCTCGCAGGAGGAGTATTCGTGGAGTTAGCCAAGTACGATTTGTACTCGTACGGATACTCTTCGGCCCATTGGGATGCTTTGACCACCCCGAACTTGTCCGGCGTCGGCGTTGCATTCGACTGTTGCACGTTGGGCGTCGGGTTGCCAACCGTCGTGGTGTTCGCCTTCGGCGCGCAGGCGGCAAGCCCCACAATGATGCCGACGACCGCCACGATAGCCACAGTTATCAAAAGCTTCTTGCTCTTCATGACAGGCCCCTCTCCTCCACATAGACCTATACATGAAAAATTCTACAGAAGAAGGTGGTTTAATAAAGACACACTTCCCCGCAAAGTGATACTGACACTTTTGCTAGGTTGGCTCTATTTCACCAGGTAACTGCACTAATAGGCGCCTATCAGTACAGTTCAGGTCGACGATGGTCGAACACGGGGATCGAAGTGCGCACGCGATCGAGGTCCGCGGTGTCAAACCGTGCCACGAGAAGCGCTTCATCCTCGCCGCCGCGCGCGTGCACAACGCCATCGGGACCGACGGCAAGACTCTGGCCGACATAACCATCGTCCGCCCTGCAAGCACCGATGACGAACATCTCGTTTTCTATGGCGCGTGCCGACAGCAGCATCTGCCATTGAAGGGCTTTCCCAGGGCCGTCAACCCATGCCGCCGGATACACCATGATGTCGCAACCGGCGAGCGCAGCAGCTCGCGAAACCTCGGGGAACCGCAAGTCGTAACAGATGGCCATGCCAAGCTTGCCAAACGGGGTGTCAATCGGCTCGAATAGCTCATCGCTCGCCGACATGCGCTCGGATTCGTGCGTCGTCGCCGAGTCGAACAGGTGAACCTTGCGATAGAAACCACGCCGCACACCCTTATCGTCCGTCACGATCGCCGTGTTGAACGGTTTGCTGTCGGGGTTCAGCTCATTCATGGTGTAGACGATCCAGATGCCATGTTTGGCCGCAATTGCATCAACGGCTTGCGTGAACGGTCCGTCGAGCGGCTGGGACTGCGCAAGGAAATCTCCAAGCTCTGCTTCGTATCTGCTCATGAGCGACTCAGGAAACACGACCATCTCAGCCTTCATGGCACGCGCTTCAGCTGTATAGCGTTCGACCAGTGCAACTACGTCGCCATCTTCGGGATGGCAAGTCTGAGCAATTGCGATTCTGTATTTCATCCGCCACGCCTTTCATCCGGATAGTCAAAACGGGGCAGCTTTTTTGCTTAGCTCCATTGTAGCTGCTCGCGAGCCATGCTGTGATAGCATGGCAGAAACAGTCCGACCTCGGCGGAAGGAACGCCATGTTGTTTGTCCACTATCCCAAATGCTCCACCTGCAAGAAGGCCATGAACTGGCTTGACGAGCACAACGTCGAATTCGACCAACGCCACATCGTGGAGGACAACCCCACCATCGACGAGCTGCACCTGTGGCACAAGATGAGTGACCTGCCGCTTCGGCGCTTTTTCAACACGTCAGGCATGCTCTACCGCGATATGGGCTTGAAAGACAAATTGCCCAGCATGTCCGAGGACGAGATGTACGAGCTGCTTGCCAGCAACGGCATGCTCGTGAAACGCCCGCTGCTCGTCCTCGACGATACGGTGCTCGTCGGTTTCAAGGAAAAAGATTGGGAAGCGATGGTCGGCTAGAACCCGCACCTGCATCGCGCTGTCGGTACAGCATTCATCACCAGTTGGAAACAGCGCGAAATCGCCGTGGATTGCACGCAACGAGTCGTGTTATCGTTTTCATCAGTGAACAATGGATCTGAGGACAGGAATCGCCCATGATTTGCCCGAATTGCAATGCACAGGTCAGCGACACCCAAGCCTTCTGCGGGAACTGCGGCGCACAGCTCACGCCGACGCAAGCGACAGCTCAGCCGACAACCCCCATCGATGCCGGATATCAGCAACCTGCTGGATCATCGGCAAGCACAGGAAGCCCGTCTCCATATGCAACCGAGCAGGCTCCATATGGAGGGTCTTCGCAGCAGTCGACCTATGGTGCACCGTATCAACCTCAAGGCGCGGCGAACCCCTACGGCCAGTCGCCCTACCCGCCTGGAAACTATACGCAACCACCGCAGCAGAAGGCGTCCGACACGCCGTTCGGTCTTTCGATTGCAGGCCTGGTCTGCGCACTCATCGGCCTGTTCCCCCTTGGTTTCATCTTCGCCATCGTCGCTTTGGTCATGAACTCGAAGCAGCAGAAGAGCGGCATCTACTCGACTAAACAGACGCCCACCAAAGTCATGGGCATCATCGGTTTGGTCATGTCCATTCTCTGGACAGTGCTCACATTGGTGTTCGGCGTTGCGCTCGTTGCGGCCATCAACGATGGCGCACTCGACGACCTCGATGTCTCGACATCGCCTTCCGGATCTTCGGTCACGATCACCACGCCGTCAGGCACGAGCGTGAATCTCAACTCCGACGGTTCGGTCAGCACCTCATCACCCTCAAGCGGTTCCTCGAGCACTGCAACGACCTCCGGCAACTCTGCCACCGCTTCGTCCGGTGGTGCTGCTGCGACTACAGGCAACCTCACGAGTGGATCCTCAGCAGCCACGAGCGCAAATGA
>CACZIP010000273.1 GCA_902781245.1 uncultured Coriobacteriaceae bacterium
TTTTTTATGGACTTGTAGGCAGCAAAGAGCGTTGACGGGCCAATTTCAGAACTGAAATACCCGATGCCCTGGTTCCAGGCAAGAAGCTCAAATACATCAAGCGTGCGGTCAGCAACTCGTATTTCGATGAAGAGGGCGCAGCATGTGCGCAATGGCTTTCCGAGCGCTACATCGCTCCGCTTTCATCATGCGTGCGTTTGTTCACACCTCCTGGGGGAGTGCCGCGCATGGTGCGGGCAGCTGGCGGCTATTACCGTCTCGAGCAACCGACGGTCGGCGAGGTCGATAACCGCTGGGTCATGCTGGCGGAAGGCGCCGCCGATTACGCGCCGCGCAAGAACGCCGTCAAGCAGATTCAAATCCTCGACGCTCTGAAACAGGGCGAGCTGCGTGCCACCGAGTTGACGCTCGAGTTTGGAAACGTATCAAGCACGTTGAAGTCGCTTGCCGAGAAGGACGTCATCAAGATAGAGCGCCGCCGCCGCATGCGCGGCGTGTTGGCAGACGGGCGAAGCCCTTCCGTCGCATCGCAAACGGATCGATCGTTGGCGCTCACGCCCGGCCAGCAAGCTGCCCTCGACGTTATCGCTGAAGCTTGCCGCCATGAGAGCGGCGAAGTTGTTCTCGTCGACGGCGTGACGGGTTCGGGGAAGACGGAGGTCTATCTCCGCGCAATCGAGCAGGTCATCGCTGCGGGAAGGACGGCATGTGTGCTCGTTCCTGAGATTGCGCTCACGCCGCAGACGGTTGCGCGGTTCCGCGGGCGTTTCGGCGACAAGGTCGCAGTCATGCATTCGCGCATGAGCGACGGCGAGCGATACGATCAATGGGATTTCGTGCGTTCGGGTGAGGCGCGTGTCGTGGTCGGTGCGCGCAGCGCCTTGTTCACGCCGCTGCGCAATCTCGGCCTCATCGTAATCGACGAAGAGCACGAAGGCTCGTACAAGCAGGACAGCGCACCACGTTACCATGCCCGTGACGTCGCCATATGGATGGCGCGCCGTGCAGGGGCGGCGGTCGTGCTGGGGTCGGCCACTCCGTCGATTGAAAGCCTCTATCATGCTGCGAAAGATCCGCTTTGGCATCGGGTCGCCTTGCCCGAGCGCGCGAATGGTAAAGCGATGCCCGAAATCGAAGTGGTCGATATGGCACACGAGTTCAAGGGCGGTTCGCGCTCGATGTTCTCGAAGCGGCTTGCAAGTGAGCTTGAAGCGGAATTGTCAGCAGGCCACAAAGCGGTCTTGTTGCTCAACCAGCGCGGGTTTGCCAAGTTCGTTCTCTGCCGCGATTGCGGATTCGTTCCTGAGTGCCCTTCGTGCTCGACATCATTGACCTATCACGAGCGGGGCAACGCACTCATCTGCCATCATTGCGGCTATCGCGTGGCTTCACCGCCGACATGCCCTTCGTGCGGCAGCCCGTATCTCAAGAAATTCGGAGCCGGCACGCAGCGCGTCGAAGCTGATTTGCGAGAGCTCGTCGACAGTTTCACCAATGTAGAGGGCACCGTTCCCATCATTCGCATGGATGCCGACACGACAAGTGGGAAGGGAGCGCATCAGCGCCTGCTCGACGAGTTTGCGCAGGCGGAGGTCGCCGTGTTGCTCGGCACGCAGATGATTGCGAAAGGCCTTGATTTCGACGATGTCACGCTCGTCGGCGTTATCAACGCCGATACGCAGCTGCATCTTCCCGACTATCGAGCGGGCGAGCGCACGTTCGACCTCATCGAGCAAGTGGCAGGTCGAGCGGGTCGTGCCGAGCTCGAAGGGCGTGTTCTGGTGCAGACTTACGAGGCGTCGTCGCCGGCAATCAGCGCCGCTGCATCGTATGACCGCGCATCGTTCCTTCGCGACGAGCTTCCCAAGCGCAAGGCACTGGGGTATCCGCCGTATATGCGACTTGCCAACGTGCTCATCTGGGGAGCTGATGAAGAGGCGGTGCGCTTGTCTGCCGAGAAGCTGCAACGTGAGATTCTCTTGCGTGTCCGGGATTTCGGGGGCGACGACTGGCGCGTGCTCGCGGCAACGCCGTGCGTTCTCTCGAAGCTCCGTAACGCGTATCGCTGGCACATCGTGGTGAAAGCTCCGCTCGGATCGACGTTCTCTCAGGTGCTGCTCCCGCTGTTCCGCTCTCGGAAGGCAGAGCCTGACGTCAACGTTGCGGTTGATGTCGACCCACAGGATTTACTGTAGCCAGAAATTTTCCTTGATTTACCCTTGCAAATTATGATATATTCTTTCGCTGTATCTCTATGCCCAAAATCAGGCAACTGAGGTTAAGTGAAATGGTTTTTCGAAAGGAAGTTCGCGTGGCTGAAGCCCAAGAGAAGACCAAGTCAACAACAGCGAAGAAGCAGACGAAAACGAAAAAGAAAGAGGTCGTCGAAACGGTAGAAGAGCAGGTTGAAGAAGTGGCAGATAACGAGGCCGTAGAAGAGCCCGCTGCAAAGAAGACGAGAAAAAAACCCGCCACCAAGAAGACGACAGCTAAAAAGACCGCCGAGGAGGCTCCGGCGAACGAAGAGAAAACTGAGCTCGCAGAAGAAACTCCGGTAGAAGAGGCGAAGGAAATCTCCGCCGACGATACGACAACTGAAGATGAATTCGACGATGACGTCGACCAGAACGAGGACGCGACAGCTGCCGAGCTCGAACAGGCGGAGCAGGAAAGCGTCCATGTAGAAGAAACCGAAGAGGAACTGCTCGAAGGTATTCCAGAAGAAGAGTTGAAAGCGGCAAGCGACGTTGCGCTGCCCAAGGTTTCGTCGCGCTCGAAGACCAAGTCTTCGCGCCGTCGCACGACCGACACGGGCGTCACCATGCTCACCGGCGACCCTGTCCGCATGTATCTGAAGGAAATCGGCAAGGTTCCGCTGCTCACGGCTGCCGAAGAGGTCGACCTCGCCATGAAGATCGAGGCCGG
>CACZIP010000274.1 GCA_902781245.1 uncultured Coriobacteriaceae bacterium
TAAAATGAACGAGAGGGCGTGAACAGGGGACGGGTTAGGTGTTCATCTGGCAGAAAGCCAGATGAACACCTAACCCGTCCCCTGTTCACGCCTCATCCCATCCGTCTGCCTTACTTTTTCAATTCTTCAATCAAGAGGTTGCGGAGGACTTGGGTGTCGCACTTGCCCTTGAGCTGTTTCATGCAGGCGCCGAACAGGGGGTTCAGGGCCTTTTCGCGACCATCTCGATACGCCTGCGCCGTCTCCGGGTCCGCAGCGATGACGGCAGCAACTACAGCTTCCAAGGCTCCGGTGTCCGACGAGTTCAGAAGTCCTTCTGCCTCGGCGAAGGCGGCCATATCCTCGGGAATGCTTTCGCCTTGCGCATCCAGATCGAACAGTGTTTCAAGCAGGCGCTTGCCGTTGGCGTTGCTCACTTTACCGTCGCCCACCAAGCCGATGAGTTGTCCCAGCGCGCTACCTGGCACAGGCAGTTCATCCGAAGTCATGCCTCGCTTGTTGAGGACGCCTGCACAGTTGGTGATGATCCAGTTGGCGGCTTCCTTGGGGGCGGCGCCGGCAGCCATGGCCCCTTCGAAGCAATCGCAGAACGCGCGGCTTTGGGTGAGCATATCGGCGTCGTATTCGGAGAGGCCCACGCTCTCCACGTAATGCTCCCTCTTCACCTCGGGGAGTTCCGGCAGGCTTGCGTGAATGTTGTCGTACCACTCGTCGTCGATAACGATGGGCATGATGTTGGGGTCTGGGAAGTACCGGTAGTCGCCAGCCGTTTCCTTGTTTCGCATGGCGAAGGACTTCCCAGCATCGTCGTTCCAGCCACGAGTTTCTTGCACCAGCTCCTCGGTGCCGTTTTCGATGGCATCGATGTGGCGTGCTGTCTCGTACTCGATGGCTCGTCTGATGGCGGCAATCGAGGCCATGTTCTTCATTTCCGTACGCACGCCCAGCTCGGTGCTGCCCGCCGGTCGCACCGACAAGTTCACGTCGGCGCGCATCGTGCCCTTTTCCATGCGGGCACCCGACACCTTTGCGAACCGCAGCAAGCTGCGCAGGCGCTCGAGGTATGCCACGACCTCGTCGGCGCTGCGCAGGTCCGGTTGGCTCACGATTTCGATCAGCGGTACGCTGGTGCGGTTGAAGTCCACCAGCGAGGTGTACGACCAGTTATCGTGGACCAGTTTGCCGGCGTCTTCTTCCATATGGATCTGCTTGACGCGGATGTCTTTGGGGCCATCTTCAGTCTGGATGGTCACGTACCCATTCACGGCGATGGGCGCAAACCACTGGGTGGTCTGATAGGACGCAGGCAGGTCGGGGTAGTAGTAGCTCTTCTTGTCAAACGTGGTCGTGCGGTTGATGTGGCAGTTGAGCATCATTCCCGCCGTCATGCCCAAGTTGATGACCTGACGATTTGCGACGGGAAGCATGCCGGGCATGCCGCAGCAAGCGGGGCACACGTGGGTGTTGGGCTCGGCGTCGCTGCCGTTCGTACACGAGCAGAAGATTTTGGACTTGGTGGCCAGCTCGACGTGAACCTCAAGGCCGATGACAGTTTCGTAAGCGGTCATGGTTAGGCCTCCTTTCCAGCGCAGTTGGCAGGCGAAAGGGTGTTGGCCATGCGCAACAGGGCGGCATCAGAGAACGCCGGGCCTACCAATTGCACGCCGCCTGCGGCAAGGGCCGGCAAACCGGTGATTGCAGCAGGAGCGGTGAAACGGTTTTCCTCGAACGCGAGATATGGGTTCGTCTCCACGTCGGCGAGGCTGTACGAACGCTTGGCGCAAGCGGGGAGGAGAACCGCAGTTTGCCCCGCGCCTTCATTCGCAAACTCCTTCGCAAATGCCTCGGAAATGAGGCGGCGGATGCGGAGGGCCTTGTCGTAGCAGCGATCGTAGTTGTCCGTGGCAAGCACCTCGGAGCCGTAGAGGACGGCGGTCTTGGTGAGGATGCCGAAAGCTTCCGTGCGAGACTTGGTGTAAAGCTCGCCGATCGTCGTGTATTTCTGCGTGTGGTAGCCGTATTTCATGCCCTCGAAACGGTTCTCGTTATTGCAGAGTTCCGCGCACATGAGGATGTTCCAGGCCAGGTTGCCGACAGCGAAAAGCGCATCGGTTTCCGCCGTGGTGTCCGAGACAGTAATGCCTTGCGCGCTCAGGTTGTTGATGACGGCGTCGATGAGTTGTTTGGTGTCTGCATCGGCGGTGTCCAACAGCCCGCGCGCCACTTTCACGTGTGTGATGGGGGAGGCGAAAGCCTCGCCCGCTGTGGCGGCTTCTGCAGAACCGTCGGAGGTTATACGTGCGCATTCGCACGCGGGAAGGGATGTGCCATCCGAGTCGTCATGGCCGGCAAGCACGTCGAGAACCTGCTGTGCGACATCTGCCGAGCTGGCGGTGATGTCGATGGTTTCGCCGGAGCAGGCCACCGCGATGGTGCCAAATCGAGATACGCAGCCATACGTTGGTTTCAGGTGAACTTGGTCGGAGAGCGCCGCTGCACGGGCTTGGGCACCGTTCACGTCCAGTCCCACCACAGCATTCACAGCTGCATCTGCGAGCAGCCTGGACGCAGCAGTGGTGAGGTTTCCATTCGCATCGACCACGGGACCGAAATAGGAGGTTTCGCCGAGGAAGTCGAAACCGAATTCGCCGATGTTCACTTTGCCGGCAACGTGGTGGCCTGCTTCTCGCAATCGTTCGTCAACTCGTGCGGCGAACAGGCTCTTGAACCCAGCCAGCATCTTCGATCCGGCGGAGGTGGGCATGTCTTGAGTCAGAATCAGGTCGTCAAGGCCGACGGTGAGCTGGTTCGCTCCAGCTTTCTCGCTTGGGTTTTCAGCGATGAACAAGGTGGTTTCACTCATGATGCCCTCCTACTATCTACTTATCGTGTTTTGACTGTTCCAAT
>CACZIP010000275.1 GCA_902781245.1 uncultured Coriobacteriaceae bacterium
CTCGGGTCGGTCGATCCGATCAGGTCGACGAGCGAGGCCTGCCTCGTCCTCTCCGGAGCCCTCGACAGCGCCGAGGAGAAACTCTCCGAGGCGCTGGAGGCCATGGGCTCCGAGTAGCTCGGGGCGGGGCCTCCGAAGCCCCATCGTGCGCATCCGGATGTGCGCGTCAACGCGAAGCCGGCTCCCCGAAGGGAGCCGGCGTCCGGGCGTATGTGATGCGGTTCTAGAGGGTTTCGCCCTGTCCTCGCCGATGACCAAGAGCGATATGGCATCGAAGCGGACCGTGACGTCGATTGCCTGATCCGGGTGGCTCGCCAGCCAACGGGCGGCTACGGATTCAAGGCGCTTGCGGTCGATGTCCTCGTCGGGCAGGGAGTCGCCGTGCGCGCGGGCCTTGACGTCGATGAAGACGATGTCGTCCTCGTCGCGGGCCACCAGGTCGATCTTGACCTCCTGCTCGGGGATGCCCCACTCCTCGTCGAGGACTTCGTAGCCCCTGCGGGCGACGAACATGCTGGCTGCCTTGATGGCGCGGTTCTCGAGTTCCTTCATTTTCTGACCTCCGTTTCGGACTTAGGCTCGCCCCTGTGGCTTGCCTTGTGGCCGACAAGGTGCGAAGGTTCCGGCCCGTGCCAAGGGAGGAAGCGAAGGAGGTCATGGGCATCATCTTCTCCCGCCGCAAGTTTTTCGAAGCGCAGCGCTTTGTTTTCGCGGCCTTGCGCATCTTCTTCCCCTCGCGAAAAGAAATCGGAAAAGTTTCGCGGCCCTTGGCTCGTGGCCGGGCTCTTCGCGACGATGGAGGGCATAAGGTAATGACGCAGGGTCGTGCTTTGGCCACGGAGGTGAATGAAGGAATCCGGATGCGCAGAAAGGCTACTGCTGAATCGTTGGGCAAGAGAAACGGGGCAACACGAAAAGGCGGGGTTTCGAGTCACCTGTTAAAGTCGACTCCTCGTGCGGCGAACGCGACACCTTCTAGCGCATCGATTAAGCCGAGACGACTGCCGCCTGGCTGCGTAGTGAGATAATCGGAGCGTATCCCAAGCAAAGGAGAATCCGTGGTGGCTAGCGCATCTGAAGACAACGGTCGGAAAGCAAAGCACGGCGCGAATGCGAGAGAGGCATTGCGCAAGGTTATCGAGGAGCTCGAAAACTACGGCGCACTTGCAGGGAGCGTTCAGTCTCCGACATATGGCTATGCAGGCTACGATCAGTCCCAGTTCGACGCGCATGAAGAAGTAACCTATCCGGACGAAAGCAAGGCGGTGCTCTATGCGACAACTTCGCTCAGGAGCGACCGCATCGAGACCGACCAATGGCGTGCGCACAATATCAAGAGAATCGATTCGGATGTAGCGTATGCATTCGTCGTTCTTCCCGACGATAACGGCTTTGATAAGGGGACCGCTCCCCGTGACAGGATTCGCGATGGCAGCGTAGTTTCCGCAATTGACGACATCATCACACTGCAAGAGTTCTATGACAGAACCATTGCGGCTCATAGCGAGACAATGGAAAGCGGCGCGAGCCATGATTTGCAGGGGAGGAAATTGGAAACGTTGTTCGCGTCGATTCTCTCGGATCCCCAAAACCTTCGACGCTACAACGGGTCTGAGACAGAAACTGGCTACATGTATGACGTTTTCTACCGCGTCCTTAAAAAGATCGGAATAACGGCTGGCAAGCTTTACAACATCGATACCACTACAGACATCCCTGCCTTGCCAAGCGGAGGAAACCCAAAGACTGACATAGCAGCGAAAATCGAACTGGCAAATGGCGAAGTTATCGAGGCAACTTTTTCACTGAAGAACACTTCCCATAGCTCCGTAAGCGTTCACGAGTATTCTGCTGACGCCTTCGCCGATGTGCTTGATCCGACGAACGACGAGCTTCGACGCTTGCTCAACGTGTTCCAGGCAACGGGAAACAGACGCGATATGAGTGCGGAAGATATTCAAGCGCTGACCGACGAGCTTTCTCCGTATCTCAGGAAGCTGAATCGCTGGGTTTTCTCTGGCGAGGGCGCAGAAGGCGTCTCGCGGATGCAGATTGCCGACTACATAGTGGTTCGCGATAAAAATACGGGGCGATTCAGTATTCATACGGTTGATGAGTACTGTACGAAGCAAGAGGCAGAAATCGACGGTTCTAGATGGTTCGGAACGATCTTTTCATGGACCTATCCATCCAAGAAACGTGGTTCTAAGATTCAGCTGAAAGCCCGCATAATCCACTAAACAGCCCTTTAATGCTTTGATTTCGTGTTGTTTGTTGCTCGCGCTTCAAGCGGAGAGTATCCTACCTATTGTTCGCTCCCAGGAACGTTAGGCGAAGGTGAAACCATGACGAAATCCATTACGACAGCAGAAGCGGCATCCAAATGGGGAATAACGAAAAGGCGTGTTCAAAAGCTCTGCAGCGGCGGTCGTATTTACGGTGCTGAAAAACACGGCAACATCTGGATGATACCCTCCGATGCGCCAAAGCCGGCGGATGCACGCGCGACCAGGTACAAGAATGTGGACTGCGCTATACCGCGCGAGCCTCTTCTGACGAGCATCGATTTGTTTGCTGGCCCAGGTGGTCTCGCCACTGGATTCAGATGGGCGGGCATCAAGCCCCTTATTGCAATAGAGTGGAGCTATTGGACGGTTCAAACATATTCGCAGTCACACGATGCTGAAATACTTGAACTGAGCCAATACGAGCAAAACCCCGACGTCCTTGAAGCCTATCTTGTCGCAACCGATCGCCCATTGATGATCTATGGTGACATCAACAAGGTAGAAATCGACTTGCTGAAAAAACTCTTGAAAGCACGGTACGGCGTTGAGTCAGTCGACGTCGTGACAGGTGGTGCGCCATGCGAAAGCTTCAGTATGGCC
>CACZIP010000276.1 GCA_902781245.1 uncultured Coriobacteriaceae bacterium
GACACGCTGCTGCTGGCCGTCAACGACCGACAATTCGCGTATGTCGTCCCTTTGCTCTTCCAAGTAGATGAGCGTGCCCATGAAATGCGAGCGATGGGCACGTGCAGCCCGCATGATGTCACGCCACAGCTCGTCGCATTGCGGTGCGTCCCATGAGTAGGCACGTTGGAACTTCGGAATCGAGAAGCGCACGTCGGGTGCACCCATCAAATCAAGAAGCGATTGTTGCTTGATTTGCATGCTTCCTCCTACTGTTTGCTTTGCTTGTTGGCGCCATCGTAGCAAAGGGTGAAGGAGGGGTTTCTCGTGGGTTTCGAATATCGTACAATCTGTTCGAAATTGTTTTGATTTGGGAATGAGTTAGGGGTCTGGGCGCCGACTCGCCCAAGGCGCCGTCCCACAGCGACGATTGAGAAAGCGGCTCATAACGAGGGGAAAGCCATGGCAAAGCGCGCTGCAAAATACGAGACGCGGACCGAACAGCGTATCAGGGACGCACTGCTCAAGCTGTTGGCGAACAAGCCGTTGGCTGATATCACAGTATCCGAGTTGGCGCGCGAAGCTCATGTCAGCCGCTCGACGTTCTACGAGCACTTTGGAAACCCTGACGATGTCTACGACGTGCTTATGGCCGAGATTTCAGCTGAAATGTCTCCTCTTATGAGTCAGGTCGCCTGCTCGGATGGGTTCAAGCCTGCGGGCAAGCCGTTCTGTGCGCTCGTGAACGAAGCTGGCGATTATGCTTCTGTTGTGCGGGAACCCCGATTCATGGAATCGATCATCGGGCAACGGCAGACACAGGAAGGGCATGACCTCTATGCCATGCTCGTTGACGCTGGTTATTCGCCAGTTCAAGCGAAGGCTGTGTGCTCGTTCCAGATGTCGGGTTGCTTCTCGGCCGTACGGTCGATAGCGCCGGGCGAAGGTGAGTGGGATGACGTGCGTCCCGTAATCGATCGATTCATTCTCGGTGGTATTGCCGCTTGCTTAGCCGCAAAACGATGATGCTCCCTGATCTTGCTAGTCGAGCTTCATGTCACCAGGCGCGATAAGCCCTGTTTTGCGCATGGCGAATGCCACGAGCCAGCTCAAGATTGCAGGAAGCACCAGGCATACGAGCGCCATGCCCAGCCACTCGAATGCACCTGGGGTGATGCCATCGGCAATCCAGCCACTGTACAAGCCGATGGGGCCCACAAGCCCGCAGGTACCCATGCCCGATGCGATGGCAGGGCCGTTTTGCTGCATGTTGAACACGCAGGTGGCAATGGGTCCCGTGATAGCCGACGCGACAATCGGCGGAATCCAGATGAGCGGTTTGCGCATGATGTTGCCCATCTGCAGCATCGAGGTGCCGATGCCCTGCGACACGATACCGCCCCAGCCGTTGTCCGCGAAGCTGATGACCGCGAAGCCGACCATCTGCGCACAGCAGCCAGCGAGCGCCGCGCCGCCAGCTAGGCCGGTCAAGCCAAGCGCTGCGCAGATCGCGGCAGACGAGATGGGCAGCGTAAGCGCAATGCCCACGACTACCGAGACGAGGATGCCCATGAGGAAGGGCTGAAGCTCGGTCGCCCACATGATGAAGCTGCCAATCGCCGTGGCCACAGCGCCGATGCCCGGTCCGGCGAACATCGCGAGCAAGCAACCGAGGCCGACTGTCACGGCGGGGGTGACCAGGATGTCCACCTTGGTTTCCTTCGAGACGGCTTTGCCGAGTTCCGCAGCGATGATGGCTACCACGAGTACGGCAAGCGGGCCGCCAGCACCGCCAGCAGAGTTGGCGGCATAGCCGACAACGGCCAACGAATAGAGCACCAGCGGCGGGCTCTTGAGTGCGTGGCCGATGGCGATTGCCATGGCAGGTCCCGCCACAGCTGTGGCAAACGCGCCAATGTCATTGAACACCGTAATGCCCGAGAGGTTTCCGATGGTGTTGAAAATCGTGCCGATGAGCAACGATGCGAACAAACCTTGTGCCATTGCGGACAGCGCGTCGATCGCATAGCGCTGGAAGCTGATCTCGATATCCTTGCGTTCGAGGAAGCTCGATGCTTTCGTTTCTTCTGTCATAGAGAGCACAATCCTTTACGAAGTCTTTTGTCGGGTGATCGCAAACGCGATGGCCAGCAGCACGAGCCCCGCAGCATCGAATGCGATGAACCGTATGACCGATCCAGCGAGCACTTCGAGGCCGGGTCCGAGACTTGCAAGCAGCAAGCTTTCGCCAACAAGTCCAATTGTCTGCTGGGCGATTACGACGTCGAACAGCACGCGGTAGCGGTCAGGCCGCACGATAACGGGAGGATAGGTCGCATTCCACATGAGGAAGCAGATGCCCACCGTGCGCACCATTGCGATGGCCGATGCGCCCTCGACCTGGTATGCGGCGGTGTAGGCTTCTGGCCACAAGATGAACTGCAGCGCGCATTGCACGTTGATGAAAAACACGAGCGCAACGAGCACCCGAGCTATCCAAATGCGTCCTGTTCCGTACCTCGCCACGCCAATTCCGTTTCCGCTGAGGTTTGATTGCGGCTTATTGTAGCCGAATGCAGCCATACTGGCTTAGAAAGCAGACACTTACCTGGTAACTGTCTGGCCAGCTTGCCAACTTGCAGCTAAGTGGCTCTACGCCAAACCTTGCGTTACTATGGGCACAAAGAGGGAAGGGGCTTGTCATGATGCACTACAGGGGGCGTGTGTTCAGGCCGCCGTTCGAAGAGAATTCGCTACTTCTAGAAGCCACTGTCGGCTGCAGTCGCGACAAGTGCGCGTTTTGCTCTCTCTACCACGACACGCCGTTCTCGCCGTCGCCGATGGAAGACATCGAGAGCGACATCCGCTTCATCGGGCGAAACCGGACAAGGTTCAAGCGCG
>CACZIP010000277.1:0-2058 GCA_902781245.1 uncultured Coriobacteriaceae bacterium
TGCCTTCGCCGCGATTGGCGAATATGGCTTTAACGAGCACGCGGTTCCTGCCTGCCCAGTTGATGAGCGTGGGGGCGATGCGGAAGATGTCCGGCTCCTCGGCGGAGATAAGGTCTCGATAGTCCTCGAACATGTCGTTTTGCATGCCCATGAGGAGGGCGAACTGGTCCGAGTAGTATTTATAGAAGGTCTTGCGCGATACACCGGCGCGCTCGCAGATCTCGATGACGGTGATATCGGACACGGCTTTCTCGTCGAGCAGCTCGAGGAACGAGGCGTACAAGCTCTCTTTCGTATAGCGCTGACGCGAGTCTTTTGGGTTTCGGTCCATGCGGTCTCCCTTGGGGGGATCGTGGGTGGTCGATTGCGCCCGAGGCCGTGCGCTTTGCTTGGTACTACCCGCCGTCAGCGTAGAGCCCCGAGAACATCGTGCCGTCAGCTGCATTGAATTCAGCTTTTGAAGCGGCCATCATGTACTCGTGCGAGCTCTTGAACTCGCCGGCAGATGTCGAAATGCGGGTGCCGAAGATGGTGATGGGTCCGACGTTCGTCTCGCACTTGATGTCGAGCGAATTGCCCCAGACGCTTCCCTGTGCCGTGAAGTCGACATGTCCGTGCATGCCGAATTCACCCGATCCTTCGATTGTGAATTCCTTGTCTTCACAGGTGCCCTCGAAATACATCGGCTCGAGGTCGGCTGCTTTGAGCTCTGCGGAGATGGTGCCCGCATTGCTCTTGAGGGCGACGGTGCCGCGCCTGTGATACTTCAAGGTGTCGATTGAAATGTCGAACGTGCCTTCAATCATGGTTGCTCCATTGTGTCGTGCTCTGTGCCGCCTAATTATCCCTTATTTTCGAAGTAAAAGTGTCGGAAATCGGGTGACCGCACAGAATGAGCCGCCTTTGACATGCAAAAGCGGCTCGGTTGAATTGCTGTCAAGGTATTAATCGCCTAGAACTTCCAAGAGTTCATATAGGCAATCTGCTCATCGGTCAGCGTATCGATTTCAACGCCGAGGGTCTCGAGCTTAACGCGGGCCACTCCATCGTCGATTTCGGCGGGCACGTCGTAGACCTTGTTCTCGAGCTCGTTTGCATGCTTGTACAGGTATGCGGCTGCGAGCGCCTGGTTGGCAAAGCTCATGTCCATCACGCTGGCCGGATGGCCTTCGGCACAAGCGAGGTTGACGAGACGCCCTTGGGCGAGCAGCACGATCTTGCGCCCGTCTTCGAGTGTGTATTCCTCGACAAGAGGCTTGAGCTCGACTTTGGAGGTGGAGTGCTCCTCGAGCCAATCGATGTTGATTTCGGAGTCGAAGTGGCGGCCTTCGCCTCGCTGTTGATGGCGCCATCCTTCATGTTCTCGAACGCCGGTGCGTCGACGACCTTGCAGTCGCCCGTGACCGTGACCCACACGTCGGCGAAGCGCGCGGCTTCGGCGGCGGGCATGACGCGGTAACCTTCCATGTGGGCTTCGAGGGCCTTGAGCGGGTCGACCTCGCAGACGATGACGTCCATGCCCATGCCCTTGGCGCGCAGGGCCAGGCCGCTGCCGCAATAGCCGTAGCCCGAGATGACGATCGTGCGGCCGCACAGCAGGCGGTTGGTGGCGCGCACGATGCCGTCGAGCGTGGACTGGCCGGTGCCGTAGTGGTTGTCGAAGCAGTGCTTGGTGTTGGCATCGTTAATGTTGAAAACGGGATAGCCGAGCGTGCCCTCCGCGGCCATCGCGGCTAGGCGCACGACGCCGGTCGTGGTTTCCTCGGTGCCGCCGATGACGCCTGCGAGCTTGTCGGTGAAGCGCGTGTGCAGCGCGGTGTCGAGATCGGCGCCGTCGTCCATGATGATTTGCGGGTCGGTGGCCACGACGGCATCGATGTGCTTGTTGTAGGTGTCGGCGTCCTCGCCGGCGATGGCATGAACGTCAATGCCGAAGTCGCGAACGAGCGACGCAGCGGTGTCGTCCTGGGTCGACAGCGGGTTGGATGCGCAGAGCGTGACCTTCGCGCCCGATGCGACGAGTGCGCGCATGAGGTTGGCGGTCTCGGTGGTCGCCGT
>CACZIP010000277.1:2099-4969 GCA_902781245.1 uncultured Coriobacteriaceae bacterium
ACACCTACACCGATGCGCACGCCCTCGAGCGGACGCTCGCGCTCGAAACGCTCGCGGATGCTTGCGAGAACGGGCATGTCGCGGTCTGCCCACATGATGCGCGCAAGGCCTTGGTCGGCAAGGTTGATGTCTCTGATTTCGTAAGCCATAATGGCCCTCCACTTCTTGGGCAACGTGACGGCAGGAAGGTTTTGTTGTCGCTTCCGCGATGGGGCAACGAACCCGTTCCTCTGCTGAGCGTTGTCCAACATATCGATGTTTTGCGCTCAAAGGGTACCACGGAGTGGGGGCTTTGACGTCTCGTTATTGTGCACAGATAG
Organism: uncultured Coriobacteriaceae bacterium; assembly: GCA_902781245.1. GTDB lineage: Bacteria > Actinomycetota > Coriobacteriia > Coriobacteriales > Eggerthellaceae > UBA9715. The sequence continues at coordinate 2,420 of CACZIP010000277.1, forward strand.
TGAAGAAACTTTGACGGTACAGGGCAGTTTCCGCATATCCGCAGGTCGCAGCAACTTGGAAGCAAATCGTCAAGTTGACTCAGCACAACACTAACTATAATTCGTTCGGCCCAAAATCATGCGGGTCAAACGCGTGGGTGCGCGTGAGTAGGATGGCGGTCATTGCAGATGGCACGCCGAAACCGGAAGAAGAAGGGCGCATTGATAGACCAGTTTTTCTCGCAGATCTCGTTCGTTGACGTGTTCAACTTCAGCGTGTTTCTCGCGTTCACCATTTGCTATGCGTACCAGCTGTTCTACATCGTTCAAGTTCTCGCTTCGAAGCCGACCGAGCTCACCGCTAAGAAGAACCACCGTTATGCGGTCCTGATTTCGGCTCGAAACGAAAGCGCCGTCATCGGCAACCTGATCCATTCGATTAAGGTGCAGAACTATCCGCAGGAACTCATCGACATCTTCGTCGTGGCCGACAACTGCACTGATAACACGGCCGAGATTGCCGAGGAGGCGGGTGCCATCGTGTTCCGCCGCAACAACCTCGATCAGATCGGCAAGGGTTATGCACTCGACTTCTGCATCAAGGCCATCCGCGCCCAGTATGCCGATCGCGGTTACGAAGCTTATTTCGTGTTCGACGCCGACAACGTGCTCGACGTGAACTACTTCCGCGAGATGAACAAGACCTTCGACAACGGTGCCAAGGCTTCGACGAGCTATCGCAACTCGAAGAACTACGGTTCGAACTGGATTTCCGCCGGTTACGCCACGTGGTTCCTGCGTGAGGCGAAGTTCCTGTCCCAGGCGCGCTTGAACCTGAACACCAGCTGCGCCATCTCGGGCACGGGCTTCTTCATCTCTGCCGAGATCATCGATGCAGTCGGTGGCTGGAAATGGCATCTGCTCACTGAGGACATCGAGTTCTCGGCTGCAAGCATCATCGACGGCGTGCGCATCTCGTACTGCCCGACTGCGGTGCTCTACGACGAGCAGCCCATCACGTTCCGCGATTCGTGGAACCAGCGCTTCCGCTGGGCAAAGGGTTTCTACCAGGTGTTCGGCAAGTACGCCGGCGGCCTGGTCAAGGGCATCTTCACCCAGTCGAAGGGTCATCGCTTCGCATGCTACGACATGCTGATGACGATTTCCCCGGCCATGTTGCTCACCATCATCTCGGTCACGTTCAACGCAATCATCTTGGTGCTGGGCCTGACGGGTGCGATGTCGACGGGCGTCATGGTTGCCTCGTCGCTGTCGTCGATCTCGTTCTGCCTGCTCAGCTACATTCTGTTCATGTTCTTGCTGGGCGTGCTCACGACGTTCGTCGAGTGGGATTCGATTCACTCCACGACGAGCAAGAAGATCCGCTACATGTTCACCTTCCCGCTCTTCATGATTACCTATATCCCCATCGCTCTTGTTGCGCTGGTGAAGAAGGCCGAATGGAAGCCCATCAAGCATTCGATCTCGGTCAGCGTCGAGGAGCTCGGCGAGGCGCGTCAGAAGGATGGCGCCGTCATCGATTAAGCGGCGCAAAAAAGGTTTCCATGGTCGGCGGGCGCATGCCCGCCGATTTTTTTCTCGTGATGAATGTGCGCCGGTTCGTGGGATTTCTTCGGGTATAGCTTTGATGTTTTGGCGAAAACCACGGGACAGTTCATCGCGCGTGGGCTGGACAAGCAGGATGGGGAAACGATCGTTTGCGGTGAGGCTTGCGGCTCCGTTGATGGATTGCGTTGCTAGCATCGGCGGCATGGGAACGCTCTACGAAAGAATCAAACCATTTGCCGCATTTGCAGGTGAGGTTGTTGCCGAAACCCTTTGGCCGACGAGATGCGCGGTCTGCGATGTGCTTGGTAAGGTGCTTTGCGACCGGTGCGCTGCCTCGTTGCCGTATCTCGACTGGTGGCGCGCTTGCAGGCGATGCGGCGCTGCATATGGTTACGTGCAATGCGCTTCGTGCAATCCCGTTGCGCTTGGGCTTGTCGGACGTGCCGAGCTGCCGTTCGCAGCTTGTGCGAGTGCAACGATGTTCTCGCCTTATACGGGGAAGATCGTCCGCGTTTTCAAAGACCAGGGAGAGCGTCGGCTCGCATCCACTATGGCAGCGATGATGCTTCGCGTCGTGCCTCCTGACTGGGTTTTCGATGCCATCGCGCATGTTCCTGCTACGAAAGCGGCGTATCGCAGACGAGGGTTCGACCATGCCGAACTCATCGCTCGATCGTTGTCTGATCGAACGGGTATCATGCTGGTTGATGGACTCGCGCGTCCCAAGACGCATGACCAGCGCAAGCTCACAGGCGCGCAGCGTGTGGCGAACTTGGCAGGAAGTTTTGCGGCTCACCCTGATGCATGTAGCGGGCGTCGTGTCCTGCTCGTCGACGATGTCTACACGACAGGTGCTACTCTCTGCGCCGCTACCGATGCCTTGCTTGCGGCGGGCGCGCGAGAGGTGCGCTGCCTGACGTTTGCGCGAGTGTGACGGAGTGAGTCGGTGCCCTGGCCCCTGACTCATTGTGCACAATGAGTCAGGGGCCAGGGCACCGACTC
>CACZIP010000278.1 GCA_902781245.1 uncultured Coriobacteriaceae bacterium
GCATCCATGAGTGCAAGCGTGGAACCGCACGTCGAAGCCATGGAGGACGAGCCGTTGGACTCGAGCACCTCGGAGACGACGCGGATGGCATAGGGGAACTCGTCTTCGTCGGGCAGAACGGGAATGAGCGCGCGCTCTGCACGTGCACCGTGACCGATTTCGCGGCGCTTCGGGGCACCCATTCGGCCAACCTCACCAGTGCAATACGGCGGGAAGTTGTACTGGTGCATGTAGCGCTTGCCCTCGATCGGCTCGATGGTGTCGAGGCGCTGCCACTCGTTGAGCATGCCAAGAGTCGCAATCGAAAGGACCTGCGTCTGTCCACGCTGGAACAGACCGGAACCATGAACGCGCGGCAGATAGCCCGGAACAATGTGCAGCGGGCGGATCTCCTCGGGAGTGCGGCCGTCGGCACGCTCGCCCGTCTCGATAACCATGGCACGCATCGCGTGCTTCTCGAGCAGCTTCAGCTCAGCGGCGATGTCAGCACCCCAGGTAGCGAGCTCTTCCTCAGTGAACTTCTCGGCCTTGATGCGCTCCTTGAGCTCAGCGACCTTGCTGACACGTGCGAGCTTGTCGGCGTCCTTGAGAGCGGCAGACATCTCGTCCGCAAACGGCTCGATGCGCTCGGCAATGCTCGGGTCGGCCTCGTGGATGGGCCAATCGCGCTTCTCGATGTCGCAACGGTCGAGGAAACGCTGCTGTGCCTCGCAGAACTTCGCGATAGCCGTCTGGCCGAACGACATGGCAGCAAGCATGTCCTCTTCGGAAATCTCCTGAGCACCGGCTTCGATCATCGAGATGTAGTCGGTCGTGCCGGCAATAATCAGGTCGAGATCGGAATTCTCCTGCTCGGCATACGTCGGGTTGCAAATGAAATCGCCGGTCGTCTTGTCGCGGCCAACGCGTACGCAGGCGCACGGACCATCAAACGGCGCATCGCCAATCATCAGCGCGGCAGAAGCGCCCATAACGCAAATGTTGTCGATGGGGTTTTCCTGGTCAGCAACGAGCGTCGTCGCAACGACATGCACCTCGCGCTTGAAGCCCTCGGCGAAACCGGGGCGGATCGGACGGTCGATCATGCGCGCAGTCAGCGTGCCCTTCTCGGAAGGACGGGCCTCGCGCTTGAGATAACCGCCGGGGATGCGACCGACAGCGTACATCTTCTCGATGTAGTCAACGGTCAGCGGGAAGAAGTCGTAATCCTTTTCCTGGCTGGAAATGACAGCCGTCACGAGTACGGTAGTGTCGCCTTGACCGACGAGCACTGCACCCGTCGTCTGCTTGGCGAGCTCGCCCGTCTCGAAGCGGTATTCCTTGCCATAAAGTTCGAACTTCTCAACGATTTTTTCCATGTTTGCTCTACTTCCTCTTTTTCCTCTTTATTACCTCATGAGCCTCATTCTTCTTCCTAATACGGCTCATTAGAAAAGAACCCGCTGACGCGGGTTCATCTTCACTAGATGTTGTCGCGGATGCCGAGACGCTTGACGAGCGAACGGTACTGTTCGATGTCGCGCTTCTTGATGTACTTCAGCAGGCCACGACGCTTACCGATGAGCTTCATCAGGCCACGGCGGGTGTGGTTATCCTTCTTGTGGACCTTCAGGTGCTCGGTGAGGTTGCGGATGCGCTCGGTCAGGATAGCGACCTGTACCTCAACGTTGCCGGAATCGTTCGCGTCCTTGCCGTACTCTGCAATGAGCTCGGCGGTGCGCTCCTTGGTAATGCTCAGCTTGTCTGCCATTTCTCCACCTTTCTATTCCCCATTGCGGGGCTCCTTCGGCTTCGATCCGAGTGGTCATGGAGGTGGCCATGAGCACCAAGAACGAAGTCACCGCGCTTTTGCGCAGCCTGTTCATTCTACGGAAGTACTCGCTTACCTACAATGTAAAACACAGTTTCCGCACATCAGAACTATCGTATTGTTTCTAGAACAAGCCGCACACAAGAAGGTAATCCACTGATTTCAGGTTCTTGCCAACATGGGCCTGAACCCATTGCCGAATAAACTGCAGCAGCGAGAACGAGATTGACACATCTGGAGGATCGTCGGTCATCTCCGCGAACGTCCGAGACAGCATCGTGCGTGCCCAAACGATAGTGTTCACATCGACGATTACCGCGTCGGGAACGCTCCCGCATTGTTCGCACACGACTCCCCCATCAGCAATCGATAAGCGCATGCGGCTCGGTGCGTTTTCCCAGTCGATGCGCCGACCGCACGAAACACACGTATCGAAACTTGGTCTGAAGCCAACCATGGCGAGCGTTTTAAGCAGGTCCGCTACGCAAATTGCAACGGCAACATCTGGGTTCGATGACGCAATTGTCTCGAGGGCAAGCGTTGTCATGTCGAACAGGCGCTCATGGACAAGGCCCTCCTGAGCAACAGCACTGACGAGCTCTGCAACAGCCGAGGCACAGGCAGCTTGTTCAAGCCCGAATTGATGAGCGCTATAACCTTCAGCGAATTTAGCATCAGTTACCACGTCGAGTGAACGACCTTCGACGAACCATCCATCGACGACTGAGAAGAGTTCGAGCCGTGCTGCAAAAGACCCCCCAGGACGGCGCGCGCCTTTTGCTACAGCTTGCCTGAGCATTCCGTTCTCATCGAGCATGGTGACGATGAGATCCTTTTCGCGCAGCTTCGTCTTCTTCAGCACGACAACGCGTGCACGATACGATTTCGAGGCCATGACGCTACGAGATGCTCGCTATCGTGTTGTCTTCGCTCCAGACGATTGCGCCGGAGATTTGACGTGCGCTAATCGAAACCGTCTCACCCATGATGTATGTGAACGGGCGAGCTGTCATGGTGTATGTCACGGTATCGTTTCCAATGTACTCGACCGA